>JAGOBX010000071.1 GCA_017999075.1 Candidatus Babelota bacterium
CAGCTGCTATATGCATCGGACCGCTGTCATTTGTTAAAAAAAAAGAACACAATTTTATAGATGAGAACAATTCCTGCAAACTTGTTTTTCCAATCAAATTAATTAAATTTATTTTTCTGTCAACAGATCTTAAAATATTATCACCTATTGAAACTTCATTTTTCGAACCAAATAAAACAGGTATTATATTTGTATTTTTTAAACAAAAATAATTTATAACTTCAGCAAAATATTCAGGAAGCCATCGTTTAGCTGGACCGAACGCTGCTCCAGGATTTATCCCCAAATATTTTTTATTATTAAATATAAACCATTTTTTTTTTACTGCGCTGTCGATTTCTTCAATAGTGTTCAAAAATATTTTAGGTGTGTCAATTTTTTTTCCAAAATTGGCATACGCAAGCTCAAGGTGTAAAAAAACTTGATGTTGGGATTTTATTTTTTCAGTTAATTTTACAGGATTTGATAAAAAAAATTTTCTGTATTGTGTAGCCCATCCGCTGATTTTTTTTACATTTCCAAGTTTAAAAATAATTGCAGACGATAAAGATTTAGGAAGCAATATACCGTTTTCAAACTTTTGTTCACGCAGGTATTTTATCAATCCAATCTTATTTTTCTTATCATCAATTTCAATAACCGTATCAATATAATTATTATTTTTATATACTTCAGCAACCCAAGGTCTACTTATAACAGTAATTTTAATTTCAGGATCACTTTTTTTAAGGCTTTCAAAAAATGGAGATGACATAACCGCATCTCCTATCCAATTCAATCCTTTTACTACTATTCTGCTATCCATTAAACAATTGATAAAATCCTGATAAGATATGGCGGAGAAGTAGGGATTCGAACCCCAGGAGGACTCATCGCCCTCAACGGTTTTCAAGACCGCCGCCTTAAACCGCTCGGCCACTTCTCCGAATTTAGTTTATATTTTATTCGCAAAAAAATCTTAAAATTATAAAATTTTCAGCTAATTTAATAAAATTATATAAAAAATAATCTGTTTGTCAAGCGGTTTTTAAAGTTTTTTAAGTTTTTAACTTTTTAACTTTTCATTAAATCAGTGATATGAAAATATAATTCAACCAAACAAAATAAACTCCAGGATTTATTTTCCTTACCTTACTATGTGTTCATATAGTTTTTGGTAAAAATATTTAAAAGACGTACGTCATATTTAATTGATAATTATGTACTTTATAGGGAGTTTCTCCTCCTGTCTGTCTATCATTTTTATAAGTCAATCTCAATGAATTTTTAGTTGAAATATAATATTTGAATTCAAACTTGTTATTAAAAGAACGTTCTGAAACATCATAAATTTTATTATATTTGTATCCTAAGCTTACTAACATTAACAGTTTTTTAGGAAACAACGTAAAATTAAAATCCGTATTTGCCATATAAAACCTGTTTGATCCGTCATAATATTCCGATTTGGAACCTAGTAAATAACTTGAAACAGCTATTTGATCTGATAAAAATTTATCATTATATGTCAGTGATATACTTTTAGAATTCATATCACCGTCATCTCCAGTTTTATCCGCAGTGTTTGAATAATTGCCTGATACAATTAATTTTCCCGCACCTCTGTTAACGCGTCTTGAATAAGCAAGTTTCAAACTTGTTTTAAATTTTTTCATATATCCATCTTCACTGTCAGATTTTTTCAAATATGCAGTAAACGCTATATTTTCATTATCATTGATTTGAAAATTCGAAGTATTATTGTATATCCAATAACTGCTTTTCAATTTATTGGTATCAGGTTCCAATTCATCGTATATTTCAAAATAACCCTGAAAATTATATTTATCAACAGAATATTCGTAGTCCAGAATAAATCCGTCATATCCCGTATAATTAGAATTTAAATAAGGATTTCCAGCAGTATAATAATTATTTCCGAATTTTTTATATTGAAGTTTAGTGCGTGCGTTTGAAGTTAAATTATATGTCATTTCCGTTTTTAATGCATAATCCGAAACATTCGAATTATTATAATAAAAACTGTCTCCGTCATTTTTTAATATTGAATTAGAATATTCTAAACTAAACGCCGAATTATTTCCTAACGCTTTTGTTACATATTCTGCAGAATATACATAATTGTCTATCGGTCCCATAAAAGGAGTCCCTGTATCCAAAGAATTTTTATCATCGTTGGCGCCGAACATAGTCAAATTAAACCTGTGCTGCTTTATAAATTCCACGCTTGTTCTTAAGCCGTAAATATACTGCTGAAATTCAGGAGTTGAATTTTTATCTGTAATCTTTTCGTATTGATTAGATACCCCCGCAAAAAATTCTCCGTTATATTTTTCCGAAAAGTAAATAAATTGCGCACCTTCAATTTTGTTATTTGATAAAGTATAATCGCTGTATTGAGGATAATATTGCCCTATTATATATTTTTTATCAGGATCTGTAAATTCAAACCTTAATGATTCAAATTGCAATTTTTTCTGCTGACGCCTGTCATTATAAGAATTCACCATTATTCCTGAAAATTGAGTTTTGCTAAGATTTCCTGATGCAACATATCCTGTTTTAAAAGTCGAACCTTTATCATAATTCACATTATTCCCAGAGTTATCTATAGAAACATATTCAATTTCCGTAAATACAGAACCAGATATCTGCGATTTTGAAGAATAATCTTCCTTTATTTTTTTACTATGTTCTGAAACAGCGTTATAAATATTTCTGTCCGAATTATTTATCAAATAAATTATTTTTTCAAACGAATCTATTTCTTTTACAAATTTTGATGTTGATTCATGATAATTTAAATATTTATCATAATATTTCTTGAATTTTTCCAGATATAAGGAATTATTCCCGGTATTGTAATAATCATTCTGGGACAATACCGAAAGATAATAATATGCGCTTCCTTTTTCTCCATCATATGTATCTTTCTTTTTAGTTACCAATTCATATAAAAATTTCGCTGTGTCATAATCTCCAAATAATCTGTATATATGCGCAGCAGTCAAATAATCCTGAGTTTTTATTTTTTCTTTATTTTTACGGATATCTTCAATAAATTTTTTAATATTCTCTATATTAGTTTTTTCAGATTCAATTATTTCCGAATTGTTTATACTGCCTCTATTTTCCTCAGTTTGAGAAAAAAGATTTTGACAATATAAAAATATTATTAAAGATGATATTATACTTATTTTTAAAAATTTATGATGTTTTATTGTCATTATCCTTGATCCCTTAAATTAATTTTATTATCTAATTTCCAAATTAACAGTTTTCGTTGAAACATTTTCAGCGCGGTCAGAAGCTTTTACTGTAATATTCTGGTATATTGTCATATTTTTTTTGTGACCTGGAGGAGCAGGCGGCAAATCCGGTCTGATAATATTCAACCTTGCTTCCCATACTTGATATGAATCTTTTTCATTTCCTTCAACACGTTTAAATGAAATATTATTAGATTCAACTTTATAAACTCCGCTGGTAGGTTCAGAATCTCTGATTTTCAAGGTTACAATATTATCTGTTACAACAGAAACAACATCAATCTCAGGAGCAAATGAATCAAGTTTTTGAATTTTTCTATCAACCTTTTTTCTGCCCGCTAAATAATAAACATATTGATTTTCTCCTGATTCAATTCCATTTCTTGAACCTTTAATCCTTACTTTTATATTTGCACTTTTTTCTTCTGCGCTTATATCAAGAGTATTTTCTCCCTGTTCTAAAATCCAGCTGTATTTTATATTAGAACTAGAGCCTGGCAATTCATCGTTATTCAATTTTACAGAAAAAAGATTATCAGGTAATTTCAAAGTTATCGAATTAATTCTAAAAATACCGGCACTGTTTGTTCTCCCGAAATATTCCAATGATTCGTTTTCAACAATTATTGTAACTGTTATTTCTCCTTCTATTCCTTCGCCTTCATTGTTTCTCCATTCTCCTGAAATATCAGGAATAATTACCTGTTTGGCAAATACTGCAGTACCTGCTATTTCTACCTGTTTTTTATTAGTCCATTCTAAAATGTTAGAACTCGTAATATTTATAGAAGCCTCTGCTCCGCGGTTAATAACACTGTTAGCAGCAGGGAAATTAATTCTTGGTGAAGGAAGTTTACCGTATTGTTCTTGTTCAAAATTCTGTAAGGCTTCAATTGAACTTGTCTGTATATCCGGTGAAACAGAACCTGCGTCAAGTCTGCTTTCTTCTTCTTCTTTTAATTTTTTCTGTTCTTCAAACATTTGCATATCGGTTTTTAATGAAATAGGCAAAAGCGTTTCCCCTTCTTTGGCTGTTTCTTTTTTACTTATAGTACCCCGCTTACTTACTGCTATTTTTTCCGATTTGTTCAAAATAGTGTTTTTCCCATACGCTTCTATTTCAACAGTTCCATCTATAACAAGAAACTTTGATCCGTCAAATCCGTCAGCAACCTCAAAATCTGTTCCTCGCACTCCGGCTACTGCTACTGGAGTAATTATTGTAAAACTGCTTCCCTGATTTATTTTTTTCATTACATTAGCTCGAACTCCTCCAAAATTTATTTTTAAATCAGGTGACGCAGTTGTTCCTGAAACAGTCACTACAGAATTTTCTACAATTTTTAAAACGCTTCCATCGTCAAGTTTTACTATAGCAGACGATGCAAGAAATGTTTTTATAACATCGCCATTTTCAATTTTCATATTTAAATAAGCATGTGCCCAGCCGCTGCCTTTTTTTTGTATCTGGACATCACCTTCAACAAAATTCAGTATTCCGCCTGCTAACAATTGTATTTCCAGCATAATCAGAAAAATAATATTTAAAATACATATTTTTTTCATTTTATTTTACTCCGTTGTTATTTTGTTTTAAAAGTTTTAACGATTTTTCAGCAATAATATTGGTTGGTTCTATTTGTAAAATTATATGATATTCGTTTATCGCAGCTTTATAATTTCCTAACATTGCATGACAGTATGCCATCCATAATCTTGCATTTATATGATACGGATTTATTTGAACTGCACTATTGAATAACAGTAACGCATTAAAATAATCTTTTTTCAAATAAACTCTATACCCTGATTTCATCAATTCATTCAATTCTATAAAATTATTTTTTTGATATATTGAACTGTTTTCTTGTTTTATTTCATATGAACTGTTATTTTTTATTGTGTTATCAGCAAGTTCAGATGACTTTCCAAATGAATAGTCTATTGAAAATTTATGACTGTTACCAAAATCTCCAAACGGTTCGTATGCATAATCAATATTTAATTTATCAAGTTTAAATCCCAATCCGAAAACCAAACCATTGTCTGTCTCATTTACTGAATTATATCCGCATCTAAATGATATTAAACTTAACGGATTTATTTCTGTTCCTAAGCAATAATCCAATTTTTCATTTTTCGTATAAATTATATCCCCATTCAAAGTAATAAATTCTTTATCAAACAAATTTGTTGTAAACCCTGTTTTTATCTGAATCGGAAGCGGTTCACTTTTTTGATCAAATTTAAGTTTCGTCCCTAAATTAAATATGCCTGCTCCAACTTTTATATTATTTTTAAGTTTAATTATCATCCCGAAATCTATTGCTATAGCCGCAGCCTTATATCCATATATTTTCTGACTTATATATTTTCCTGATATCCCGAATAAAAATTTTTTTCCTTTTTTTATTGAATAACTTGTCTGTAACGTTAAATCAGAACCTTTAAACTTTTCATTTGTTTTAGCGTCAGCCCAAGGATTTGAAGGGTCCAACGCGTATATAGTAACATCTTCTTCTCCGTAATTGCCATAATTAACCGAAAACGCAGCATAATGATTTTTTTCAAATGCCGGCATCCCCACAGAAACATAATTAATTTTTATATCTTCAGCCAATGTATGATGCATAAAACCAAGTTTTATCGAATCTAAATCAGCAAGTCCAGCCGGATTACGGTTAGAAGAAAATATATCCCCGCTTACAGCAGTATATGCTCCGCCTAAACTTATTGATCTGGCTCCTGCTCCAAATAACAAAAACTCTCCTGCATTCAAACCATTATTATAATTTTTAGAATTAATAGCCGTTTTCTCAATAGCTATTAAAATAATCACTGATAAAAACAGCGCTATTATTTTATTCATTTTAAATACCTTTAAAAAAAATTTTAATTTTTATAACTTAAAATTCAGCAAATATAATTTTAAAACATTACTCACCTTATTACAGCAAGTTTCCCTGTTTTTTTCGTTCCATTAATTTTTACTGCATATAAATACCATCCTGATGCCAATTCATTTCCTGAACCATTACATCCGTCCCACTGCCAGAAACTCTGATTCCCGATATGATAATATTCTTTAACTAATTTCCCTGTTACTGTATAAATCTTTATTTCCGCGCCTGCGGTTATTCCTCCGAATATTATCCCTGACTGACCGTCTTTCACATTAGTATACTGCCTTCCATGATTATTATTCGCATTCGGTATATACGGGTTCGGATAAACTATCACATTATCGCAATTACTTATTATAGGAGCTCTCAATATTTCAAGATATTCTTTAGTCCCTATTTTTACAACAAATTCAGATTCCATTCCATTTTGACCGCTTGAAAGTTTTAATCCTGTTTGTTCCCGCATATTGATTAAAGTGTGTGTCCGTATATTTTCAAGATATATTTCAAAATTATCCGGTATCCCTGAAACATAATTCCATTTCAATTCTATTTCAGTGTTTGAAACATCTGTGGATAAAGTAAAATACCAGAATTTATACGTATCGAACGGTTTTCTTATATCAGATGAATATTGAGTAATTTCATTATTCCATGTTTCACGCGAAAATGACAATTCAAGATAATCATCCGCAAGACGCGGCGCTTTAAATTTATCATTCCTATCAAAATTTTCTTCAGATGTACTTGAAACGCCTATAAAATTATTTTTATCATAATGTCTTGCAGATTCAGCTGAAAGTTCAATAAACCATTCATTCTGTCCCTGATTTTTTTTAGGAGCCAATTGTTGGGGCACTGTATCAAGGTATGACTGAGACGGAGAAACAAAATTTGCATCATATAATAACTGACAATTCTTATGTACATACAGCCAAGCTCCGAAATATGGTTTTAAATAAGCTTTTTCAACTGTCAATGCAGGAGTCTGAATATATCCGTACTGTTCACTGTCAGAACGTTCATACCAGTATAACGCATTCTGTATTATCCCGTTTTCCTCAGCCTGATATGGAGAATAACTTTTGTTTCCATAAATTATTTTACAGTTGTCCCAGTCAACATAATAATAATTAGGATTACCTATTTGATTCCAGCCTGCATACAAATTCACTGTTTTATTCTGTTCTATGGTTTGACTTCCTGTCAGCGAAATAGTTTTTGTATCAGTTACATTATAATTACCTGTGAATTTAAACCAGTATGATTTTCCCCGTTCAAATCCTGATGGTTTTACATATTTAGTGTTCCACCTGTCAAAACTGTTGTTAGAACTCCAAATATACAAATAATTCCTGTCTCCAACAGACATAAACTGATTATATAAAGTTTGCTGCGACTGAACAGGTATTGAAAACATCGACCAATTGTTTTTATAAAATTCTCGTTCTGTTGTTTCAAGTTCTATGTATTCGCTTATTCCTGAACCCGTTTCACTTATTTTAAATATATATGACCCTGCTTTTTTCAGGGGACGTATTTTTAAATAATATGTTCTATCAATTTCAGATAATGTATAATCAGGCACAAAATCAGAAGGTGATACAGCAGTTAATTTAATAACGGAATTTGGAATAATTTTGCCATTTTTATCTTTCACATTTATTATAATATTAGCGCTGTAATCATTTATGCTTAATAACTGATATTGTCCTGACTGTATTACAATCCTGTCAGGATTTGAATAAGAATTAATAAACACTTTACTTTCCGCAGTTCTTCCAAATCTGTCTGTTATAACTGCGCGTATAGTATCTCCGTTATTTGTTATGCCTATAAATGCCGACCAGTTATTATCAAATCCCGCAGTCGTTACATAAGTGTTGAAAATATCATTATCATACAATGTTATAACATCTCCGTTTCCATTTCCCGTAACATTTCCGGATACTGCAATATATGCAGCTCCTGTTTCATAATTATTTCCTGGACTGGTTATTGAAATCGATAATCCTGAATAATATGATACTATCACAGTATCATAGCTTGTCCTGTTGAATTTATCTGTAAGTTTAACACTTACTTTATCGTTTAATCCTGATAACGAAATCATATCTGACCAATTCATATTTGAAGACACCTGTGATACAGACTGGATTTCATTATTTTTATATATAACTACACTATCCCCTGATTTACAGTTCAATGCTGTGCCTGATACAATTATCGAATTTGAAAATGTGTCACTGTTATTTATCGGAGCATTGATTTTTATACAAGGTTCAGAGTAATAATTTATAACTTTTGAAGAAGAAACTGCGGTATCTCCGAAAACCCTAATAATTTCTGCATAAATTTCATTCACTCCTTCATTCAATGTTATAACTGAATTCCAATTATTCAAATACACTGAAGCAGTATTTACTGCCGTATGATTATTATATATTACAACAATATCTCCTGTTTTAGAGTTTAGGGAGGTTCCGTAAACTATTACTGAAGAAACAAACGTATCCTGACTTACGGTAATAATACTTATTTTCGGAACAGAATAATAATTCACTGTTATAGTATCATAAGTCACGCCTCCGTAACCTGTAACTTTTGCAGTTATTTTATCGCCAAAACCTGTTAAATTCACGAATCCTTCAAATCCTGAATTTATTCCGGATAACGAAGAACTATAATTCAATATCCCATTAACATAAATCTGAATACTGTCTCCATATCGCGTATTTTCCGTAGTCCCTGCAATTTTTATTGATTTTATGGAAGTGTCTGTATAAACAGGATAAACAATTTTTACATTTGGAACAGAATTATAAATTATAAAAGTTGTATCAATATATCCGCTCTGATTTCCTGCATTATCTGTTGAATTTACTTTTATCAGTATATTTGAGTTATAATATGAACTCATATTGTATTCCCACGATGAAAAACATAATTCTCCTGAACCTGTATTTGATTTATCTGTTACAGAAACATTTTCCGCCAGACAAATATCATAGATTTCATCAAAATCAGTGTCAGCGTCTATACTTAAAAAAACTCCTGATATTTCTGATGCCTGTTTGCCTGAGATATCTCCTCTGCCGTCAATATCAGACGCAGAACCTGTAATAGTAAACGCAGGACTGTTGAAAACCTGGTTATTATCAGGAAAAATTATTGATGCTGAGGGTTTAGTATTGTCAAGAGATATGTATAACGAATCAGTTTTACTGTTTCCTGCTAAATCTTTAACAGTTATATAAATCGGCAAATTTTCATTATCAAGAATCGTATTGGTATTTCTGATAACATATCTTAAATTTATCAAATACCCTGAACTCAAATTAAAAGATACATTACCAGAATCAAACAATGAATCAGCCATTGAAAAATCAACGTTTATACTGGATGCGTCTATGATTTCACTATAGGCAGCCGTAACTTCTACTAAATCACCATTTTTAAAATATGTTTTATTTATATATGAACTTGTAATTGAAGGTTTATTATTGTCTAATATAATAATCTGGCTATCTATTTGATTTAATACTGAAAAACCTCCGTCAGATATTATTATTGGAATTGTCCCTGATTTTACACTTATCGCGTTTGAAGCAGAAATCTGATACGAAATATAAGAATATCCTGTATCCGAATTGTTCACAATAACATTCATCGGTTCAAAATAACTGTCAAACCCTGAAAAATCAGGAATAACAGTTATGTTAGACGAATCATTTTCATTTGCCGACCATTTAATTCCTAATCTTATTATATCTCCGTTTTTATAATAATAATCTGAATCAAGTACTTCTGTATTTATAAACACAGGTTCTACGCAATTCAGCAAAGCGTATGACGCAGAATAATATTGAGTATCTGCAGAAATATTCCCGAACTTATCAGAAGCAGTTATATAGCAATGATATATTCCACTTGATATAATATTACCTTCGCTGCTTTTATTTATCCTGTATTCTACAGTGAACGAACCGTCAAAATTATCTTTTACAATAACGCTATCAGCAGAAAATACAGAATCGAATTCACTGAAATCCGGTTTCAATATTATGGTATCTTCATAATTATAATTACTGATATTCACTGTGACAACTATTGTTTCTCCCTTCATATAACTGTTTTTATTCATATTCGAGCCTGCAAATACAGGCGCCTGAAAATCAAATATTATTATTATTGTATCAGCGCTGTATCTACCAAAATTATCTTTAAGCACAGCGTTTATAACATCTGTTCCACTTGTAGTTTCAGATAAATAATATTCCCAGTTCTCATTGTTTGAACTTACAGGTATTTCATATTTCAGTATACCATTTACATATAACGAAATCGTATCTCCTGATTTTGAATTTAAACTTGTACCTTTTAAAACAACCATATTCGAATTTGTATCATTATAATTAGATGGCGAAATTATTTTTATTGAAAAATCAGAATAATAATTCACTGTTATCGTATCGTATGCAGTTCTTCCGAATGAATCGGTTAATTCTGCAATTACGCTATCGCCTAATCCTGTCAGTATTGCCATTCCGCTGAATACTCCGTTTGCTGATGAAATCAAAAACGGTGTATTCGGATTTGAATTCGTATATATTGTCACCATATTGCCTGACTGTGAATTCAGAGTTGTTCCTGATACTGTTATTACCTGAACCGATGTGTCATAACTTGACGATGACGGCAATTGAATTTCTATTTTAGGAAATGGGTAATAATTAATAGTTATCGTATCATACGCATTTATTCCAAACCTGTCAGTAAGTTTTACGCATACAATGTCTCCGGTTTTTGTAAGTGCAGCTGTTCCGCTCCACGATCCGTTTGTCCCTGTTACTAAACTTATATTCTG
>JAGOBX010000072.1 GCA_017999075.1 Candidatus Babelota bacterium
GCAAACTTTACTTTGCAGAATTAGGGCTTTATTATTTCAATGCAAGATTTTTTGATCCGCGGACAGCGTCTTTTATATCTCCAGACCCTGCGGACATAGATTTAAATGACCCGTTCACTTTTGCAAACCCCTATGCTTTTTGTAATAATAATCCGTGGAGGTATACGGATCCCACGGGGATGTGGGTTAATGAAACTAATGAAAAGGGTTATCCACAATATAAGAGTAGAGGATTGGATATTGTTGATAAAGCATATGATAGTATTTTAAATGTTGGTGGATTATTGCCTGGCGTTGGTTCTACTGCATGTAATATAGCTTCTAATATAAAAAGTTTTTCTAATAATTCCGCTGGTAGAAATACATTTGAAATTACGTCAACAGGAATTGATCTTGCCGGCGATATAACCGAAAAATTATCTTTAAAAGCTTTAGGAAAATTATGCGGGGCATATCAATTATACGGTTCTGGGAAAAATTTTTTAGAAGCAATAAGTAATTATAATTCTCTAATTTTTGAAATAGCTCGGGAAAGATACGGTGGTATTGTACAACCTACCAAAACATATCAACCAGCTGATATTTATACTAAAGCAAAAGAAAATATAGTTCGAAGCCATAATAATAATCTTTACACTTATAAAAAAAATGATGAAATTCTATATTCTACGTATGATAACGAAGTTTTTCACGCTCAAATTGCATGCAAAATAATTGAAGATGTTCAATTAAAATTACTTGAATTCTTTTTAGCTAATAATGATAAGGCAACAAATGACATAAAAAAATATAAATCTTTTGACATAAGTACTATTAAACATAAAGCAGTTTTTAATAATTTTTATAAAATTTTTAAACCAAAATTGGCAAAATATTCAGAAATTATTTTTAAAGTTCCGGATATCAAAGATTCGCAAGAAAAATATTTAAGAGCCGAGGATGGATGGAATGAATACCAAATTGTTCCGGATAACTAAATTATTATTGATTTGTAGTGTTATTTTTTTTTCCTATTGTACTGAAAATGCCAGTCAGTCTTCAAATGATTTTAAAAATTCCGATAAAAATTACGATACTAATTATGAAAAAAAAATTCCCGATAACCCTCAACAAATATATGATATAACCCAAAATATAATCCGTAAAATAAAAACAAATCCAGACTATATAAATGTAGAAGATAATTTTAATTTTTTAATATATCTATATACTCATAATAAAAAATACATCAATGCACATGAGTATTATTCAAAAGGCATAAGAAGCGATATTATAGGTTCATTTAAAAAAAGTAAATCTGTTTTAAGTGATACTCAGATTGCTATTATTGAAAATCTTCCTGATACACGACTTCAATTTATTAATTTTCTCTTTGAAATGGGTTCAAAAAAATATTCTGATGATTATCTAATCAATATATTAAATAAAAAATTCGATAATTTGGTTAATAAAAATGATTCTTTGGAATATGATGATGTTTTTATATGTGTTGAAATATTAAATAAAATGCAATCAAAAAAAGCCATACCTTTAATAAAAAAAATTATTTATAAAACTGACGATCATGCTTTGATATCAGCTTCTTTTCGCCTATTGAGTAAAGCAAATGAAAAGGATGTTATACCATATATTTATAATTTTTTAACTTCCGCAAGGAGTCAATATGAATCAAGCATTTTGGGTAATTTTAAATATATCCAAGATGAAAAAACTATTGATTTTTTAATTGATTATGCTAACAATAAAATAATTAAGCAGATAAACAAACATGATGATTTTTATAATTATACTGACTTAAGTAATATAATTGATGTATTTCAAATTGTAAAAGATAAAAAAGCAATACCTTTTTTATATAAATTAAAAAACAAAGAAATTATTATAAATTTCAATAGATCGACTACATCAAAAGCTTTAATGGATGATGTTGAAAAAGCTATTCAAGAAATTGAAGGGAAATAATCCTCTTACTGGCTACAAAATCAATCCGCGTGCATTGTAAATTTACAAATTGGTACCAGGTTTCTTCTTTCGCCTTTTTCATTTTTTGATGATAAAAATAGTGTCATTCTTCTACATTTCTACATTTACAATTTTCAACTTTGATTTTTCCTTGCTTTCAATTTTTTTCCAATTCCTCCCCTCGTTCGTTCCGGCTTCGGTCGGCTGCGTATGTTTGCGGATGTTCGCCCAGTGTCGCATATCAGCGCCGATATACGACACAGGGCTGCCGCAAACCGCAGCCTTAGTCGGCAGTGCTTACACTGCCGCTCGCAGTCGCTCAAAAAATAAATAAAACGTTTTACCTTCAATTCATCGCATAGCCTTTCGGCTATTATTTTTTTTCGCTCCTGCGGCCGCTTGCGCGGACACCGTGCGCCGTTCTCTCTCTCGGGGAGGAATATTCCGAACACTCGCAACGATAGCCAAACGCTCGCGCTGATGGACGCACGAAGCAACGCTGGCGTAAGTTCTCAAATTCCGGCGATTGAATCATTGCTGTCTGCTTCGTCATCACCAATCACATCACACACCGCAGACTTTGACAAATACCAAGCCCACCCGCCGAAGCATAGCAAGTTTGCCGTGCACCCTTCAGAAATAATTTTGCATATTTTTTTTCAGCCAACAAATTTATATTTTAACCAGCAAAAACAAATCACTGAAACCCCGAAAAATAAAGCATTTCAATAATACACAAATCTAAAACCGCATAAAACACTTACTTTCAACGCTTCAATATTCCAATCGCTGAAACCTATATAAAAATCTATATTTAAAATCAATACTAATTACGAACCCTTTAAAATCCGGCATTTCAATGTCTTTTAATTCAGGGTGCTTCGCCCACAAAGGAAAACTGCGGGTGCTTTGCAAACTTGCTAATCTCCGGCGGGTCAAGACTTGCGCGAGTAATCGCCCGCCGTCCTGCCCGAATCCCGCTTGCGCCGCCCGCGCAAACCTCCCCGTCCCGCCAAATTTTTTTGCGCCGTCATTCAGGACAAAAAATGATGATGGAGTATACATAATATCAATATTATGTAGACCCGAAGGGCGAAGCGGCGCGGGAGTATCAAGCCAACTTACGATAAGATAATCTTATCGGAAGTAAGCCCGACCAGTCGAAGCCGCGCCTGCAATCTGACACGATGTCAGATAGGCAAGGATTGCCGGTGCAGAGTGCGGCGGAGGCGGGCGGGCTGGTGGCTGGTGGCAGGCGAGCCGCCGACATTGAAAAAAAATAATTTTAAACAAAGGCGGCTCAGTCTGACAGATACTCCAAGCCGCCGCTCCAATCATCATTTAGCAATTCGTTTCAATTCATTTCTCAAAAGGCGGCAATCCTTTTATTTGGCGGGACGGGGAGGTTTTGCATTGCAATAAATCATTGCCGCAAATCACAATTGTAATTCATTGCAGTAAATCAATTGTAATTCGCGCCGCATTAGGCAAATCGAAAAATGGCGGAGGGTGTTCAGCAAAAACAAATTTGCTACGGGGATTAGATATTTTAATAAAAAAATAATTTGACATTACACTACAGTTATTATAATATTGGCTTAAATGTAGTTTAATTGTAGTTTATTTTTCAAGAAAATATTATGGAACTTTTAATTTCTATTTTGCAGGAAGAATTAGAAAACTCTAAAAATAAATTAAAACATTATGCGGAAAAATCTCCGATTCTTGCAAAAGCGCATTTACAACCAATTATAAAGGGCAAACAAAAATATTATTATTTAAAATATCGTTCCGGCATTAAAATCAAATCTGAATATATAGGAAAACTATCAAAAGAAGAATTACAAAAATACAATCTTGAAATAGCCGAAGCCAAAAAAGAAAAGGAAATAATTCGTAAACTCAAAAATAGAATAAGATTTATTGAAAAAAGCTTGAAATACAAATCATTGACGGAATAAATAAAATGAACCAAAAAAACGAATTTAATAAAATCATACAAATAATTTTAGATAATGATTTATCAGAAAAAATAATTCTTATTGGCAGTTGGGCGTATTATTTATATTGCACAAAATTATTTTCAAAACCAAAAGAATTATCTACATTACGTACAACCGATATTGATTTTTATATTCCGAGACATTTACGAATGGATAAAAATATTAATGTTTGTAAAATTTTAAAAGAAAACGGTTATGAACACACAAAAGACATTGACGGATACGATAGATTTTTTTCACAGGATTTTAATATTGAATTTATTACAGATGAAATCGGCGCAGGTTCAAACAAACCATATCATTTAAAAAAATTGAATCTTGAAATCGTTCAACTTCGTTATACAAATTTATTAAGTCAAAATATAATAGAAATACCTTTTGCAAAAAATCAAATAATAAAAGTTCCGCAGCCAGAAAATTTCGCGCTTCATAAATTAATCATTGCAAATTTAAGGAAAAACAAAGGGAAAACAGATAAAGACATACAGCAAGCAGTTGACATAATTAAAATTCTTATTCAAACAAAACAATTTTGCAAAATTAAAGAATTATATAATCAATTGCCTAAGAAATGGCGTAAACGGATAGACAAAACTTTAGAAACTGCTAACGAATTTTATTTAAAAAATTTAATCAAAACATAAATAATAAGTTATTTCATTAAATCAATTTTAGCTTTAAAAACTATAGATTTGATAACTTCTTTTATTATTTTTTTTCTTTCATCATCAATTTTTTCTACACCTTCAAAAAGTTCAATCAATTCTTTATCTTTCAATCTGTCTTTTGCCTCACTGTTTATTTCACCGGTAAGAATATAATCTATTGATGTTCCTAATGCTCGTGATAAGTATATTAATGTTTCAGCTGCCGGAATTATCTTATCATGTTCATATTTAGAAATCTGATTGTTGTCTACATTAATTTTAGTTGCCAATTCCAACTGTGATAATTTTTTATGCTGTCGCAATTCTTTAATTCGGTTGCCTAAAGTTTGTTTTATTTGTTTTTCTTTCATCTCAAATTTGCCTCAATATTATTATTAAATTTCTATAAACATAATATTCTTTTAAAATTTTTACAAGAAATAATTTTGAGCTGAAATAAAAAAACTGCTTGACAATTTAGTATCTACATACTAATATTTTAATTATAATACTAAAATGAATTTTTGGATTTTTTTTTAATTTTTCCGCTTTTAGCGGTCAGAAAAGTAAAAAAAGGGAATAGAAAAGAAAAAAGGACGTTCAGTTAATCAGTTTGGTCGCCGATAACCGAACGCCCCGGCAAATTAAAAACGACTTAGTAAGCCGTTAATAATTAAACAGAATTATACCACAGAAACGGCTCACAGTCAATTTAATTCCTCAATTTTTAATTCCCTGTTTTTCGCGGTTTCTAAATATAACCGCGAAAATTTAGCAGTTTTCTAAATTCATAACGAAAACTGCAATTCTAAATAAATTATAGACGGCGGGAGGTGAAAACAATGTCAGTAAAACTTAGCGATGTTTGGAATTGCGCGTATTTGTTAATCAACGGCGTTCAGATTGATAATGTTGAAGTAATAAACAATAACGAAAAATTATCAGTTTATTTTGTATTATCAGGAAAGGACGCGGAAAAACTCGATATGGAATTTAAGACCGGAAAAGCAAGCGCGAACATTACGCAGTTAAAATTAACTGTTACGCATTTAAAAGATTTGATGTTCGACAAGCTGCGCGAAACGCGCGACCAGCAAAATTTTTCAAAACAAAATCTTATAAGGAAGGGAATTAAAAATGATAACCGTTTCAAAAGAAACTATCAGCAAAGCCAAAACTTCTAACAATATTATAGAAGTCCTGCAGGAATGCGGAATTAAACTAATCAAAGAAAATAATCACTTCAAAGCAATCTGCCCGTTTCACGAGGACAAAGAACCGTCATTAAAAGTTGATCCGCAAAAACAAGTTTATAATTGTTTCGGCTGCGGAAACGGCGGAGACATAATCAAGTTTTTAATTGATTACAAAAAAATCGAATTTAAAGACGCTGTAAATTTTTTGTTGAGACGCGCTGGACTTCCTGAATTGATAATTGACAATGAACAATTGACAATTACAAAAAAAAATTTAAATCACAAACCTATAATTGAAACACATCAAACAACCGAAAATGGAAAGCTGCAAAACACAGAAACACAATCCCCCCCCACCACCGCAAACGAAAAAAAAGAAATGACCGAAGCTGAGCGCGTTTCATTATTGAATCGTGTTGTTGAGTTTTATCATCAGAAATTTTTAGAAAGCGAAAAGGCGCAAAATTATTTATTTCTAACACGCAAAATAAAAAATAAAAATCTCGCAAACCTATATAAAATCGGCTTTTGCGACGGTTCTTTAATGAAAACAATCGAGACACAACCCGAATACAAAACGCAATTAGTAACGCTCGGCGTTATCAAACAAAATGAAAAAACAAAACAATATTTTGAAGCGTTTAAAAACTGCATTGTGTTTCCAATATTCGACGAAGAAAATAATTGTGTGAATATTTACGGCAGAAAAATTATTGACGGCGAAATCAAACACTTGTATTTATCCGGTTCAAATAAAGGCGTTTTTAATTGGCAGGCGGTAAAACAAAACGACGCGATAATAATTACCGAATGTATAATTGACGCATTTTCATTTATTGATTCAGGCGTTGAAAATGTTGTTTCGCTGTATGGAAAAAACAGCAGTCCAAAAGAAATGCTGCAATTATTCAAACAATACAAAACCAAAAAAATTTATTTTGCTTTAGATAATGACAATGACGGAAACAATACGCAGATAAAATTAACCGAATTATTTTCAAATGAGCTGCCGAACGCAAACCTTTACAAAATCAATATTCCAAACGCTAAAGACATAAACGATTATTATTGTTTAAACATAGATAAAACACAGTGTTTGAGCGATTTAATCAAAAACAATTGCGAAGCGTTAAGAATAATAAAACCGCTGAAAGAAAAAGTTGAAATCACATACGCGGATAAATATATTGTAATAAAAATCAAAGACATTATTTATAAAATCAAAGGGTTCAGCATAGCTGATCAACAGCGTTATCAAACGCAATTAAAGATCAATCTGCGGACAATTTATGATAATAATAATTACATTGACACGATTGATTTATATTCCGCTAAATCCCGCGAGACTTATAAAAAAGACTGCGCTGAAGAACTCGGAATTTTAGAAGAAACAATCAAAGACGATCTGAAAATAATAATTC
The DNA here is from genome assembly GCA_017999075.1 of Candidatus Babelota bacterium. GTDB lineage: Bacteria > JAGOBX01 > JAGOBX01 > JAGOBX01 > JAGOBX01 > JAGOBX01. Next base: position 7,230 of record JAGOBX010000072.1, read on the forward strand.
AAAATCTTGAAGAAATGCTTGAAAGCAAGCAATTTTCGGCTTCCGCTAAAGAATATGAAATGACGGAATCTGAAAAGAACGAAGCATTGGAATTTTTGAAATCAAGAAATTTGTTTAAAATTATTCTTGATGATTTTGAAACCGGCGGATACATCGGCGAAGAAACTAACAAGCTGGCGGGATACCTCGCCGCTGTATCGCGCAAACTGCTTGAGCCGCTTTCCATTATGATTATGTCAAGGTCGGCGGGCGGAAAATCGACGCTGTTAGATCATGTTTTAAGTTTTATGCCGCCGGAAGAATATATAAAATACACATCAGTAACAGGTCAGGCATTATATTATAAAGACGAAAATTCAATGGTCAATAAACTGCTTGCGATTGCAGAGGAAGAAGGAGCGGAAAAGGCGACATATTCGTTGAAAACATTTCAATCGGACAAGGAACTTAATATTGCTTCAACCGGAAAAGATCCGGTTTCCGGCAAATTAAAAACATTCGATTATAAAGTAAAAGGACCGGTTTCATTATTTCTGACAACAACCGCCGCTGAAATAAATTACGAATTATTAAACAGGTTTATCGTTCTGACCGTTGACGAGGGTAAAATCCAAACAAACAATATTCAGGACCAGCAGCGTAATTCATTCACGCTCGAAGGGATTATCAAACAAAAGAAAAATGACACTGTTATCAGGAAACACCAAAACGCGCAGCGCCTTTTAAAACCGCTTGCCGTAGCGATTCCATACGCAAAATATTTATCTTACGGCGACGAGCAACTACGCGCAAGACGCGACAATAAAAAATATTTAAATATAATTTGTTCAATTGCATTTTTACATCAGTATCAGCGCGAAATAAAAAAATATCAAAGCGGAAATATTATGTTTGATTATATCAACGCAGACCTTGACGACCTCGAAGAAGCAAACAAATTAGCTGAAAAAATATTGATTCATACGCTCGACGAACTCGCTCCGCCTTCCCGCGATTTATTAAAAATAATAAATGAAATGACTGAAAAACAGCGAAAAAACAAGGAAAAAGAAAAGAATAAAAACGATGACCCGATATCATTCACGCGCCGCGAAATTCGGGAAAATTCCAGATGGAGCGATTTTCAGATCAGGACGCATATCAAACAATTGGAAGATTTTGAATATATCCAAATTTTATCAGGGAATCAAGGCAAAAAATATTCGTATCAATTAATTTATGAAGGGAGTTACGGCAATAAACCGACAATAAAACTGACTTCAAAAGCGGAAGTTTTAGAAAAAATGCGGTTGGAAAAAGAACTTGAAAAAGCTTCTAAAAACTGAATTTTGGAGTTATTTTTATAACTTCGTGATTTTTTTAGCAACTTCGAGATAACTTCGAGATGACAAAATCACGAAGTTTGAGAACTCTGAAACGCTGTATTTTATGTGGGTTTCAGCGTTTTTTTATGCAACTTCTATAACTTCTAAATTTCGCGTTGTGTGTTTTTTTAATTTTTTGTATTTAAAAAAAATAAAACGCTTCATTATTTTTCAGAGCGGGTTAAATAAAAAATTGTTCCAATTTTTTGAGGCGGCAAAATAGAAATGGATTGGAGGATTAACAAATGAATTACTATGAAAAATTAAACGAATACATCGAGTATTTACAAAGTTTGAATTACGTTCAGGCTACAATAAAAGGCCGGAAATTACGGCTTTTGAAATTCATTGACTGGCTTAATGAAAACAAATTTGCCGGTAAAAATTTAAATGTTGAAATCATCGAAAAATACAAAGACTATTTGATTCATAAACCAAACGAAAATTTTAAAAGCAAAAAAAATATAGCTGTCAGCACACAGATCAGGCGATTGATTTATATAAAACAATTTTGCTTATTTCTTGTAAAAACCGGTGTTTTACTGCATAACCCGGTAAGTTTAATCAAATATCCAAAAGTATATTATAAAATAAAATGGAAATTAATTACAGACGAACAACTTGCGGAAAAAATAAAAAACTATGAGTTGAATTCGCCTGAAGATTACCGCAATCTCGCTATTGTAAAATTGCTGTATTCAAGCGGAATGCGAGCTGCCGAATTAGTATACGTAGAATTAGCCGACATAGATTATGAAACTGAATTTGTCCGCATACGGCAGGCAAAAGGCGGAAAAGAACGGGTTGAGCCGATAAGCGCGGACACTGTAAAAACCTTGAAAAATTATGTTGAAAATCACAGGCCTGCACTTATAAATCACCTGTCGAAAAATTTTTTATTCGTATCCGGCGCAGGCGGAATACTGACAAATCCGGCATTATCTCGTTACATTCAAAAAGTAATCGGCAAAGAATATACGGCGCACTGTTTGCGCGTAGCGTGTTCTACGCATATGATGAAATACGGCGCTGATATACGTTTTGTTCAGCAGCAGCTCGGACATACTTCTTTAAATTCGATTGAACCCTATATACGGCTCGAAAAAAGCGAATTGAAAAAAATTCACACGCAGACACATCCGGCTGAAAAGAGGAAAAACAATGAATAAAATCGAAGAATGGAAAAAACTTTTTTTACAGCATTTGTATGCAAATAATTACAGCGAAAGCGCTCGGATAAATTATAATAGCGCGGTAAAAATTTATTTAAAATATTTGTCCGCAAATAATATTAAAGACGATAAAATATTCGAATATAAAACCGCGTTCGGATTCAAACAATATTTATCCGAATACATAAATGCGCGCACAGGCCAAAAATTAACTGACAGCTCAATGCAAAATATTATGAGCAATATCAAAAAATTTCATTGCTGGTTAATAAAAAATTCATTCATTTTCGTCAATCCTTTTGACGCGCTTGAATCATTTAAATCAAGTAAAATCCGGCTTAAACGCAGTATTCCGCTCGAAGATGTTTACAAGATATTAGCGCAGCCTGACTTAAAAAAAAATACAGGTTTCCGCGACAGGACAATGCTTGAAGTATTTTTTTCAACAGGCATACGCCGGGCAGAATTACAAAAATTAAATATTTACGACATCGATTTTACAAACGGACTTTTAAAAGTTCAGGGCAAAGGCGCGAAAGACAGAATTGTGCCAATCGGCTCAACCGCGCTTTCATTTTTACGTAATTATATTGATAAAATCCGCCCGCAATTTTTAAAAGCTGACTCAGGCGAAGTTTTATTTTTAAGCTCTTACGGACCGGGCTTGAATTTAGCTACAATCGGAGTATACACAAAAAAATATATAAAAGAATCGGGCGTAAAACAAAAATATTCCTGTCACAGTTTCAGGCATACGTGCGCCGTTGAAATGCTGAAAGGCAATGCTAATATTAAACATATCCAGGAAATGCTCGGACATTCAAAAATAACTACAACGCAGGTTTATACAAATATTTTACCTGTTGATTTGAAAAAAGTACATCTGCGCACGCACCCCTCGAATTGGATTTTCATCTAAGCGCGCACGCACCCCTCGAATTGGATTTTTTTGTAAAAAAAAATAATACTTGTGGATATTTTATTATAAAGTATAATTTCACTAATTAAAAATTTCGATAATAATTTTATAAATAAAAATCTTAAAAATATTGATTTTTATCGTGTTTTATCAATAAAAAAATTAGTTGAATATTGAAATGAAAAATCAAAAATTATTTAAATTATTTTTGCTGATAATTTCAATTTTTTTACTCATACCAATAACCGCATACAGCGCATTCGAACCGACAATAAAATTAAGTTTTCAAAGCGAAAATTTTTTAATAAACCGTGAAGTCATAAAGGAAAAAAACGAGTTAAG
>JAGOBX010000073.1 GCA_017999075.1 Candidatus Babelota bacterium
AACACAAAAAAGGTATGATGGGTTGGGATATGCGCAAAGGAATGGAAGCTGCCGAAGGAAAATATTTATGCGTTATAGATGGCGATGGTCAGTTTCCTATTGAAAGCATAGAATTATGTTTTAGACTTATTAAAGAAAAAAATCTGGATTTTGTAAAAACCTACCGTGAAAAAAGAGAGGATGGAATTTACCGAATTATTTTATCAGACGTTTATAATTTTGTGTTCGGAATATTGTTTCCTAATTTAAACTGCAAAGACGCAAATTCAAAACCTAAAATTATTACAAGCGAAGCTTACAAAAAAATGACTTTATCGTCAGATGACTGGTTTCTTGACGCTGAAATAATTATTAATGTCCGAAAATTAAAACTGAAATTTGAAGAAATTCCAATACATTTCAGTAAAATTTACTCACGCGAATCGTTTGTAAAATTCAACGCTATATTTGAATTCATAAAAAACCTTATAAGATTCCGTATAAAAGAGTTTTTTTAAACAGTTTTCATGAAAAAAATATATTTTTCAGCAGCAATAATTTTTATAATTTTTCTAAAACTTTTTATAAGTTTGATTATGCATGATTTTTTTATTGCTCCTGATTCTTATAAATATTTATCTGTTGCCAAAAATATCGCCGCAGGAAACGGCATGAAAAATTCCGATGGGCAGCCACATATAAAAGTAGGAATTCTATATGGAATTTTTTTATCATTGTTTTTCAAATCAGGAATATCTAATTATTCTGCAATAATATTTATTCAAAGCGTTATTTTAGGTTTTCTCCTTTTCTGGATTGTAATAAAAATTTACGCCAGATTTTATAAAATCAAACCGCGTGATTATTGGATTTTACTTATTATTATCACATTTTATCCGCCTATATTTGGAGCATCATTTTTTTTATTGACTGAGATGCTGTTTATGGTTCTATTTTACAGTTCACTTCATTTCTACTTTTTATTCACCGAAAAAAAAATATACACTCACCTGATTTTTTCCGCAATGCTCGCAGGAGCATCAGCTTTGACAAGATCAGTAATATTTTTATTTCCATTTATTACTGCTTCGATATTAATACTATATTCGATTTTTAAAAAACAAAATTTTATAAAAACAGTATTCAATTCAATTGTTTTTTTATTTTTCTTCAGTTTGGTTATTATGCCGTTGTCTTTAAGAAATTATCTTGTATTCAAAAAAATTATTCCAATTTCAATCAGCGGCGGTTCAATATACGGAGGATACCTTGCAGCTAAATTCGGTGAAGAAAATTTTTGGGGATTGCCTCAGCTTAAAGAATTTTCTAAAATAAAAAATGACATTGAGCGAGACGAAAAGTTAAAAATACTTGATAAACAATTTTTAAATGATAATTTTAAAGAATTCGCCAAATATTCTTTTATAAAATTTTTCAGGTTCTTTTATGAAATACCAGGCAGCAAAAAATTGTTAAGTAATAATAAACTTATACTAATTGTTTTAACTTTAATTCATTTCTCGGTATTATTATTATCTGCAGCCGGAATTTTTCTGCTCTTGCTCTTGCAGAAACGGCAAAACATATTTTTACCTATTATTTTTATTGGTTATACAGCATTTATTCATTCCATATCGTTTGCCAACGGAAGATACAGGCTTCCAATTGAACCTTTATTGTTGATATTTGCTGTTATAAGTTTAAATTACTTAATGGATAAATACAATATTTTCAATAAAAAGACATAAAAAAAATAATTTTTATGCAATCAAAAAATTGCAGTACTGAAAATTTATTTGAATAATTAAGCATTAATTATAATATAAAGCAATTTTTCAATATTTTATTGCAGTTTTCACGTTTAATTATAATATAATATAAAAAACTTTATATCAGAGGTTATCATTTTGGATTATATAAATCATGAAATAGAACATGAAAAAGAACAACTCGGCAAAATAAAAGATACGCTATGCCGGGATATAATAACGAATAAACATTTCAAACATATAAACAGAGATATACTTAGTAATAAAAAATTTATAGACATAGGTTGCGGCAGCGGATTATATGTTAGATGGTCAGCGGAAAATTATTCAAGATATTCTGCAGGAATAGATATTTCTTTTGATAAAATAAATTATTATAATAAAAAAAAAATGATATTTGACGGTAATTCTGTAGATTTACCTGAAAATGCTTTTTTTATTATCGGAGATATGCAGAGAGATCTTCCGTTAAAAAATTCTACTTTTGATGTTGTTGGTATTTTTCAGGCGCTTCATCATTATTCGGAAGACAATATCAACTTTTTTTTTAAGGAAGCAAAACGATTATCAAAATCAGGCGGATATTTAATTATATCAGATCCGAACGGAGATCACTTTCTGAGAAAAATCGGCAATGCAATAGGAAGATATATGAATTTTATGACTCCTAACGAATGTGCATTCGGAAAAAATAAAATAATTGAAACTGCAGCTAAATATGGATATGTTCTCGAACATATAAAAGGAATGAACTATACTGCAGAAATTATTCATCATCTTGCTTTGGCTATTGATTATAAATATCCATTTTTAGGAAATTTTGTTCACATTTTGGAACATCCATGCATATTCATTGACAACTTTTTGGAACGTTTTTACAAACTTTCTTTGTTTTTCGGATGGAGACTTGTATTTGTTTTTAAAATGAAAGAATAAAAATTTAAAATTTGAATATACCGAATATTGTATTTGTAAAGCTTGACATAACTGATTGTTCGCGCTGATCTTCAAGGTTTTCACTTATTTTTTCTATAGTATGTTTGGTCGTGTTATATAATTCAGTATCGGAAATAAGCTTTCCTATAGTTCCTTCTCCGTTTTTAATTTTTTCAGTTATCTGGGAAATATTAGTAAAACTTGTTTTTACAGGTTCAATAGTCTGTTTTAATCCTGAAATTATTTCATCTATATTTTTTTCATTTTTAGCTATCACATTATCAATACGTTTAAACGATGATTTGATATTTTCTATAGATACAAGCAGTTCATCATATAATTTAGGATCATTTATTATCTTACCTAATGTCCCTTTCCCGTCTTTTATGGTTGCAGTAATTACTTCTATATTATTCAAAGATTTATTTAAATCAGGCATTGATTTTTCGAGATAATCAAGTACATTCGAAATTTTAGGTTTTGATTCTACTGTTATTTCTTCTATGTTAGCTATAAAACTTTTTATTTTATTTTTGTTATCATCAAGAATGTCATAAAATTTGTTTAAAACTTTTGACTGATTGGCATTTAAATCTTTAACAAGAATCTTGGTTTCATTAGCAGTTTCAGTTATGCTTGAAATCAATTTTTCAATATCCGCTTCTTCAACGCTTGTTATAACCTCATTGTTTTTAAAAAAATCATTGCTTTTTCCAAATGAAACAGAAATATGTTTGGCTCCCATCAAATTTTCCATTTGCAATTTTACAACTGCGTCTTTCCTTATTTTCTTATCACCGTCTATTCTTATTTTAATCCTGATTTTATTTGTACTCATATCAGGCTCAATTTTAATTACCCTGCCTATTTTTAATCCGGCAAGTTTTACAGGAGAATTATTTTCTATTCCGGAAACACCGGCAAAATAAGCGTATAAATCATAATAGTTATTATTAAATTCAATATGTTTTACTTTCAAAATAATAACAACAAATATTGTTAATGCCGCAAGAAAAAATAATCCAACTTTAATTTCTTTATTCATTTTGTATTGTTTTCATAAAAAATTATAATGTTTTTTAACATCTTCTTTCACAGTCCACTTGCATTTCAATCCTTTTTTAAATGTAACGAAATCCCCTGCTTTTATTTCATAATCTTTTTCTGAAGTTTTAACAGTAACTTTCCCTTCAAGTATATAACATTGTTCGTCAGTATCATAATACCAATCAAACACGGATCTTTCTTTTGTCCATATTCCCCAGGTTTCAACACCCATTTTTTGCAATTCATCCTGTGTTTTTTTTTCGATAATAACCAGATCAGCCATTATTATCACCTCTTCCTCATTTATTTAATTTTAATTTTTATCGGAGATTGTTTATACGAATTCTATAAATTTTTTATAAAATTTCGGTATGTCAGGCAATCTGCTTATAAATGATTTGAACATAGAATTTATCAGTTCAGGAGTAAACTTTATATAATTCAAAACTTCCTTATCAAGTTCAGGCAACTTATATTCTTCAATTTCACCAATATTCAAACCTGTAGCAAAAATATCGCTTATTTGAATAACAGAAGCTTCTATCTTATAAGGAGAATTATTTATTGTCCTATAATTTTCAACTGTATGCAATATTATTTCCTGATATTCAAAATATTTTAAAATTGCTACTACAAATTTAATTTGAAATGAATGTCCATATAATATTTTTTCAACTTCATAATAGTTCAATTGTTCCGCTTTCGCTTCTTCCATTATATCAAAATAAATTCCTTTATCAAACCCAAGCAGAACCATTTTTCCAAAATTATGATAAAAACCGCTTAAAAAAATTTCAAACTTTTCATCTGTTTTTTTGGTTACAGATGGATATATGGATTCTGCTATTAATCCAACAGTTATATTATGAAAAAATTGACTCTTCAATTCAGGATTAAATTCTACCAGCAAATCTTTTATTATTATATGAAGTACAATCGTTTCCATTATCTTATGTTTTCCAAGAATAACAATAGCAGAACTCAAATTGGTGATTTCTGATTTCGGAGAATATACAGAGTTATTAAATATTCCAGAAATATTTTTTATAAAAGCTCCGTCAATTTCACTGATATATTTCTCAATTTCACGTATATTGCCGGTTGCAAACAATTTTCTTACAGTCTGAACCTTATTCAGCGTTCCAAAATTAATAAAACTCTTTACAATTCTGTTATAAATATCTTCGAAAATTTTATTCATATAATTCTGGATTTTTGTCAAGCAGATACTCCACAGATTTTAACGTTAAGTTTTTTAAAAATACATACAATTTATTTCCCGAATGAGGTTCAAACATTCGTTTAACTGCCTGTTCAACTTCTTCTTTCTTCAATTCTGCAGGTGTTTTTCTTTTCAGAACAGTTTCAAACACAATAACTTTTAACGAAGGCTCATTCGAAAAATATTTTTTCAAACGTTCTATATTTTTATCATTAAGCACCGAATCTTTAGGCGCTATTATTTTCCCGTCTTTATCCTGTATATTTGCAGCAAGTATAAAACCTGGCTGCAATTGTTCAATTTTAATTTCACGTTTTACTGCCGGGTTATTCAATTTTTTTCTTCTTTCATAAAATTTTTATTTATTTTTTTTCCTTAAACTGCCATCTTCATTAAATGTAATTATATTTTCAGGATAAATCCAAAAGCTAATTATATTATTTATTGAATCCTGATGTCTTATTTCCAGCGGCATGCCATACTTCAATTTTATTTTTTTTTGATCTTCAGAAAGTTTTGAATCCTCAATTTGAACTCTGTCATCAAATGAATAATTCAATTTTTTTACGCGTTTAAACTGCCTTATAATGAATGTCAGTCCGCCTATCATTATAATCAAAATTATTAAATTTAATTTAGACGCAGTTTCAAACATTTTTTTATTAAAAAATTTTATAATGAAAATAATATGCCGCCGGCCGATAAAATAAATACCGGAAGACCGAGCTGCTTATAATTTGTTTTAACTTTATCCCAGAACAATGTCGGCTGTCCCGGTATTTCAATAGTTTCTTCGTTTAAATAAACCGTATTTCCTACAATATCAGAAACGCTTACATACGCAAGAATTAATTCAGATTTCAATATTTGAGGATCTCCGATAATTTTTCCATAATATTCATTTGTTTTAGAATTATAAACTAAATCCGCTTGAAACTTTCTGCCTGTATTGTCTTTATCTATTAATATAACTTTTGCATTTTTAGATAAAGGCGAGTTTGCATCAACTGCTATCAAAGTAACAGTCAAAACAGCCTGATCTCCTTGAAAATCAGGAGTTATGCGCAAAGATTTCAAAACCGGTTTTGAATTATCATAAATAATAGGTATTTCCTTATATCCGACTCCATCTAAACTTAAAGTAATAACATTGCGGCCTCTATCCAAAGTCAGATCACGCGACCATTCACCGTATTTAACATCAAGAATTTCATTATTAAATACTGCCTCGCCCCTCACATTATAAGTGTGAATCGCCCAATTTGGTATAGTCGAATATACGATGTTATTCAAACAAACAAGCTGCATATCATAATCTACATGTACTGTTTTATAAACTTTATTAACATTTCCTGCTTCATCAACAGTTTCAATCATAATAACATTAGTTCCCTGGTTCATAGGAACATTTGTCCGGAATTCTCCATTTTTATCAGGAATTATAGAAAATCTGTTGATTGTAATATTTTTCCCTGGTTCTGTAAACCCATGAATTTTTACATATTTTTCATTTGTTATTTCATCATCTATCGGAGATATTATTGTCAACCTCGGCGATATCGTATCAATAATAAATGTTCTGTATTCCCCGGAAAAACCGTTAAATCCATTTTTATCTATTGGTATTATCCTCCAAAAATATTTTCCATCAAGTAAAGCCGAAGATTTAACTTTAGAATTTTTTACAGTTTCTTCAAAAACAAGTTTATTAAACATTTCATCTTCTGCAATCTGAACAAGATAATAATCAGCGCCTTTTAAAGGCTGCCACAATAATTCAGGAACAGAAGTTTTTGAATAAACATTATTTATAGGAGATGATAATAATACTGGTTCCAATAATTTTTCAGGTTTAGACGGAGCTGCTCCAGGAAAAATATATACACCGTTTCCATTAGGAATTCCAATACGTTCGCTACGGCTCATCAGGTTGCCAGAACCATAATACAATTCATATTTTATTGTTCCGTCAATAAGCAGACTTGCTGTTAAAGCTCCGTTAAATTCCATTAACGAATCAAGACATTCAACTTCATTAACAACTTTGACAGGCAATCCATCGCGCGTTTTATAATTAATTGAACCACGCAACAGGAGAGCCTTTGAGTATAAGGTATTATTCCTAATATCATATACGCAACGTTTGATTTCTATTTCGGAGTTCGATCTTACTGAAATGCTTGATCCGTCTTCAAAAGTTATTACAGCATTAGATAATGCGCCTGTTCTAATTTTGTCTCCGCTATTCAATATTTTATCTATATTGGCAGATGCTGGTGTCCACATATAATCTTTTGCATTATACAAATCAACTCTGCCTTTAATTTGAACAAGTTTAACTTTCTTTAAAATTATTGTTTCTACCTGAACATTTATCTTCAACTTTTCCGCAAGTATTTTAACTTTTTCAAATAATTCCGCTGCTACATCTTTATTATTAAGCGCAATTTCTTTTTTAATATCATCCAGAGTTTTAATTATCTGAAAATACTCTCTCTGATTTTTTATCATACTGTCTTTTGCAAGCAACTCATTAAATTCATTTTCAAACTGCCTTAAATCCTTTTCTATTTTCGATTCTTCAACAATTTTTTCTTCAATTACAATTTTTGGAGGTTCTACAATTTTTATTTCCTTTTTAGATTTAGATTTTGATTTTGATATTTTGGTTTTTGAAGCTGGTTTAACTGAAACTTTTTCGGTTCTTGGGTTTTTCCCTGTTTCCTCGGCCTTCAATTCTCCTTCAGGAATTTTAATTTTCATTCCTGGAATCAGAACATCAGGATTTTCCAAATTATTATATTTTGAAAGGGAATTCCATTTCAGGGGATCTTTTAAATATTCTTGAGAAATCGACCATAGTGTATCTCCTGATTTAACAGTTACTTCTTTTAATTTATCTTCCGATACAAGCCCTGATTTACAAATTAAAATTATTATTATAATATTTAAAAAATATTTTTTCATAGACATAGAGTTCCCCCGCAATTATTTTTTATAATTATAATCTTTATTTTTTGATTGTCAATATAAAAATATTATTGTATAAAAAAAACTTTATTGCTTTTTTCAAACTTTTGAAATAAATTATTTTGAAAAAATATTTTTTTCAAAATTTTTCGTGATATCGGGATATAATAATATGAAACATAAAATTTTAATTTTGATTTTATCTTGTTTATTTATAAACTTTACATCAGGATTAATTTCCGCAGCTTCTCAGGAAAATGCACAATCAAATAAAATAGACACATCAGGAATCGATAAAATCATCATTGTTTCTGAATGCTGGGAAAAATGGACTAATGAAGACAGCACCGGTTTAGTATTTGATTTGGCTGACATTATTTTCAATTCTGCAGGCATTAAATACGAAATTCTTTATACTAACTATGATGACGCAATATCATCAGTTCAAAATTTAAAAGCAGATATAGCAATCGGTCTTTATGAAAATGAATATCCAAATTTAATTTATCCCAAATGGAGTTTTGATAATGATAATATATCAGCAATGTTTTTAAAAAATAAAAATATCAAATGGAAACATGAACAAACACTAAAAAATAAAAAATGCGGATTTATTCAAGGATACAGTTTGGATAAATATATTCAGGTTCCTGTTCAGCAATTTGAACTTGATACCAGAACAGAACTTTTAAAAATGCTTATTTCCGGAAAAATTGATTTTATACTTGACGCATCTGATGAATTAGAAAAAATTTCTTTTTCTGAAGGAGTTAAAAAAGAAGATTTTATTATTAAAACCGTAAAAAATATTAAAGTATTCTGGGCATTTCAAAATAGTAAACGTGGTTCAAAACTTCAAAATATCTGGGATCAAAATTATAAAGAATTATTTTTTTCAGGCAGATTAAAACCGATTCACGAAAAATGGTTCAATAAAAAAAATGATGGTTCAGAAGATGTTCAGGATGCATCAAACCCAAACATTGTTTCTGAGGTTAATAATTCTGCAGCCAACTCTTCTGAAGAAGTAAAAGGAAAATCAGAAAAAACACAAAATGATCTCCGTTTTTCAAATAAAAATAATTCATCGGAAAATGTCAAATTCGAAATAATACCTAATACTGATACTACCGGTATTGAAAAGGTGTTAATAATGTCAGAATCGTGGAAAAACTGGACTAATACAGACAGCACTGGTTTGGTTTTCGATCTTGTTAATTCAATTTTTTCAACTTATGGAATTGATGTTGAAATCAATTATGTTCCTTATGATGTATCTGTAAAAAATCTTATCGAAAAAAAAACTGATATTGCTGTTGGCGTGTACGAAAATGAAATAGAAAACATCATATATCCCAAATGGAATTTTACTATAGACAACATAAGCGCGGTTTGTCTTAAAAACACCAATACTAAATGGAATGGCGAAAAAAATATTGAAAATAAAAAATGCGGATATATAAAAGGCTACAATTACGATAAATACTTTTCAGTTTCAATTTTACCTGTTGAAAAAGAAACAAGAGCCGAACTTATGTCAGCTTTAGATAACCATGAAATAGATTTTTTCCTGGATACGGTAATTGAGATAGATGATTATTTTAATTCAAATAATATTGTTAAAAACAATTATGAAATAAAACATCTTAAAAACCTAAAAATATATTTTGGTTTTCAAAATTCTAAAAAAGGAATAAAACTTAAAGATCACTGGGATTTGATGTTCAAAAATTATTTTTACAATGGTTATTTTAAAAAATTTTATGAAAAATGGCAAAAGGATTATAATTTCAAAATTTTACAGCAATAAATTTTATTTTAAAATCTTCAACATATTTATTTATAATATCTATTTAGATTTGAACCGGATATATTTCTGACATTATTTAAAAATATTATGTAATTATTATTTATATTCAAAAAAAGCATCAGGAGAAAATAATGCTATATGCTAATAAAGGAATAATGTTTGCATTTTCAGCAATGATAATCTGGGGGTTTTGCCCAATTTTGGTGAAATTGGGAGTTAAAAGCATTTCTTCTATTAGCGCATTTGAAATTCGCACTATAGGCGTAATATTTTTTTTTCTCATATTCAGTATGGTTTCAGGACGCATAGTATCATATCCGGCTTTAGTAAGCAATAATTTTAAAACAACATTATATCTTTTTCTTGAGGGATTTCTTGGCGCATTTTTTGGACAAATCATGTATTATACCGCTCAAAAATATTGGGATGCTTCCAAAACAGTTGTTGTTGTATCTGCTTTTCCTGTAGTCACGCTCATACTCGCTTCTATAATTTTAAAAGAACCTATTACTATAAAAAAAACTTTCGGAATAATACTGGTTTTAACAGGATTTTATTTTATAAAATAAACTACGGAGAATAATGAAATGTCAAAAACAAAAATTTATATTATTATTTTGTCAGTTATATTCTTGTCAAACTGCACGACGTCACGTCATTCTTTAAAATATTCCGATAACTTTTCTATTCAATCCTCTCCTGTAAAAATAAAATATAAAATTAAACCCGGCGAAAATATTGAAGGGAAATTTGTTATAAGCAGATGGTTTTGGCTTTTCAGATCTCCTGCTACAATAAATATTGCAGATAATATATATGCGATCGAACCTGATAAATCCTCATCTCAATCCATTTTTGATAATGCCGGAGTTATAAACACTATTTCTCCTGTTCCAATTATTGTATCACTTGTAAAACCTATTTCCGACTGGTTTAAAAACGACAATCTCATAAACACTGCAAAGGCTGCTGCTGTATATGAAGCTTGCGAACAAAATAATTACAATATTATTTTAACACCGGTTTACGAATGTAAAATTACAAGTTTCCTTTTTTATAAAAGGATAAAAGTAGTTGTAAAAGGAAAAGGAGCTCATATTTCTGAAATAATAGTTGATGATGAAAACCTTTCAAACACAAATCCAAAACAGTAAACCGAAAAATCGAGATTATTTTTTTATTTCTTAATAATATTATAATTTATTTAATTATAATATAAATATTCGGGTTGAATATTCGTTAATATGAACATCAATTTTTTTATTATCATTTATAAG
>JAGOBX010000074.1 GCA_017999075.1 Candidatus Babelota bacterium
ATTAACCCGATTACGTAAGCTGAAGATATTGACAAAGCCAATAAAGAAAACATAAAAATTCTTTCATAATATCTCAAAACTGAAAACATCGGAATAAATTTTATCAGAGTCATCGGAAATATTAAAGAATAAAAAGTTATCATTAATCCGAATATAAAAAAAACAGCTACAATTATTTTAATATGGCTTTGAATTTCCGAATATTTAAAAAAAATAAACATAAAAAAAATAGGCAAAATACCTGCATATTCAACATATCTCATTATATTAGATATATAAAATTTTCTTAATGGAAGCCATAAATTTCTCAACGATTCGTTATATAAACCTGTAAAATCAGGAATTATTACATTAAAAAGATTCAATACTTTTAATCCGGCCAAATTAGAATTTTTTTCAAATACAAATTCCGGAGTGTTTAAAACAAAATTAAAAAAACTTAACAGAAGCGGAGATGCAACAACAAAAAAAATTACTGATGCGGCAAATAAATTTCCTGCAACCAAACTTATTTTTTTTGAGAAGATGGATTTAAATTTAATGATCAGGATTATCATGCACGCCAAAAAAGTATAATAAAAATATTGCGGATGACCTGCAAGAAATTGCAGACCAAAAAGCATCCCTATGGTTATTGAATATTTGTAATTAAATGTTTTTATCCATTTAAATAAACAAATCAGGATCCAAGGGAAATATGTCAGAGTGGCAATTATATCAAGAAATCCTGATGCCGAAATATAATAATTGGAAAAAATAAAAACAAATGTTCCTATGCCTGCAGAAAAAAGATTGAGTTCAAATTCTTTTAAAAAGAACATCATTCCTATTCCAAACAAAACTATATGAAACAATTGAAACAGCTGGATTTGATGAAATATGTCAAACCATAAAAATATATATGTGAACGGGTAAAATACTTGATTAGTAGGAAAATTCGCATGTTCTATTCCTCCATGTGTGAACGGATTCCATTCGGGAATATTGTATTGAGAAATCTGATTTTTTAAAAATATTTTTACTGGAACGAATATATCTGCGGAATCTCCTTCCCATAAGATCTGGTCATAAAAAAAATATCTGTATGAATAAGCGAATATTATAATAATCGAAAATAAAATAATATATAAAATTAACTGTGAGTGTTTTTGCATTGTTTATGAACAATAATTTTTATTTGGCAGAGCTGAAGGGAGCGGGGGATCTTCGGATTCCAGAATGCAAAAGCTGCGCTCTCCCAGCTCAGCTACGGCCCCTCATACACTAAAACAATAAAAGCCCAGTTTTTCAAAATCAAACTAAATACAAAAATCAGTTTATCTTAACAAATCCGGAATCCCAGATTTTTTTCATAATATCAGATTTTAATAAAGTAATTTTGATGTTAAACAATCTTCGTTCTTTTTTTTCTATGTAAATTTTATATTTAGTTTCAATGATTTCTTTATTAACAGGGCTCAAAGAATTGTAACTCCTGTTGAATTCTTTAATTGATAATTCATTTTTTATATCTTTTTCAGTTATATAATTTTTGTTATTCAATCTGACTATGGCATATCCTAAAACATCTTTTCCGCTTTCAGAAGTTACAGGAAAAATTCCGGATGTTCCTCCGTCTTTCAATCGATACAGCATATATTCAACAGCAAGAAGGCTTTCGCCTATATCTTTAATTCCTATTTTTCCATCTGCAGTTTTAATTTTATCAGAAGAATATTTTTTGGCTAGTTCTTCAAACTTTTCACCGCGCCGGAGTTTTAACAAGACGTCCATTATTTCGTTTACTTCATTTGTCATAATAATGGAATAATCATATTTCATAAATAAATCTTCATTTGTTATAATAATATTTCCGGCAATCTGAGAATTTACAAATTTATCATATATAAGTTTTTTTTTCAATTCTTCAGACTGATTTAACTGTTCCATTAATCTTTCAAAATAAGATTGTTCTGTTAAATTTTCTTTGGCAAGAAATTTACTAAATTCTTCATCGCTTGGGAAAGAAGATTTATCTTCTTCTATTTTATTCAGAGCTATATTTTTCAAATCATCGCTATCAATATCTATTTTATACTTTTTGGTAACCTGAGAGAAAAGTTTATCTTCAATCAGTTCAATAAGAATTTTTTTCAATAATTCCGGATTATTAACGTCTATGCCCTGAGCAATATAACCTAATGTCATTTTGTTGATGTCTATCAAAGATATAATATCATCATTTACATAAGCAGAAATATTATTCAAAGTATAACTGCATAATGATATTGAAGATATTAAACATATAATAAATGTGCAAATAATTTTTTTCATTGTTTTAATTTTGTACAAAAAAATAATTTATTCATAATATAATATTCATATATCATTTATATAATTTTTGGTAAAAAGTCAATAAAAATCAAATAATTAATAAATAAAATTTGACAAAGAAAAATTTTTTTAATATTATAATATCATGAAATTAAAAAATCATACTGATGTTAAACAATTTAATTCCTCAAAAATATTGAACCATCCTAAACGAATCAGCGAATGGCTTGAAACAGGCAATACGTCTCCTATAACTTATGAATTAGATTTAACAAACAACTGCAACAGCGAATGCCCGTATTGCTTCGGGTTTAAAGACAGAACTAAATATAAAATTTCACTTGATAAAAAATTTATATTCGACATTCTATCACAAATTAAAAAATTCAATGGAAAAGCCGTAACTTTTACAGGAGGCGGCGAACCTTTAATGAATTCAAATATAAATGATGCAATAAAATACGCAAAAAAAATAGGACTTGATGTTGGTGTAATAACTAACGGTATTCTATTAAATATTTCAATAGGAGAAACTATTTTAAAAAACGCAACCTGGCTGAGAGTAAGCTTAGACGCTGCAACTCCTGAAATATACAAAAAATCTCATGGACTTAATTCCGATTTTTTTTATAAAGTTTGCGAAAATATAAAAAATATAACAAGTTTAAAAAAAAAATTACATAGCTCCACTACTGTAGGAATAGGTTTTTTAACATTCAAAGAATCATCTCCTGACATAATAAAATTCGCCAAACTCGGGAAAAAATTGGGAGTGGATTATTCCCAGTTCAGACCTCTCTTAACCTCATACGGTTACAAAAAAAAATCTTATGAACGGACTAACTCAAAAATAATATCAAAAAAAATTACTAAAGCCTTAGAATTATCTTCCGAAGGTTATGACGTATTATATTCAAAACATAAATATGATACAGAATTATATGAAAAAAATTTAAGGAATTACGATAAATGTCACGGTCATCATTTTGCAGCTGTGATATCTGCTGATAAAAAAATGTATTTATGCTGCCATTTGCGGGGAGTTCAAAAATATTGTATTGGGGATTTATCGAAACATTCACTCAAACAAATTTGGCTCAGCGAACATAGAAAAAATATTTTCGAAAATATTGATTTTAAAGATTGCCCGTATTTATGCAGATGCGATTCGTTCAACACAATTTTATGGAACATTAAACAACCAAAAAATCATATTAATTTTCTTTAATTCGACATGGCAAAAATTTTAATATTCACGACAGAACTTACTTCTATTTCCGGTTTATCCACAGGCGGCAGAGGAATTAGAATTCAAAATCTAATAAACGGATTAAAATTACATAATCATAATGTAATAACATCATTTTTAGCAGAAAACATTGCTTATATTGAGACGCAAAAAAAAATCAAAGTGCCCGAAGAATACAAAATACATTGCCATCAATACGAATACAGTAAAATTATTACAGAAATAAATCCGGACGTTATAATATTCAGTCCTTGGACTCTCGCAATTTCATATAATAATAAAAAATTTAAAAATATTCCTGTTGTAATTGATATGCCGGGAATGTTGACACTTGAAAACATTTATGACAAAACAGAAGAAAACTTTTTTTTTCTTGCAAAAAAAATATATTCGCTTAACAAAGCTGACTTGTTCTGCATTTCAAATCCAAGACAAAAATATTTTTTATACCCGTTGTTAATAATGGCAGGAGCAGATTTAAAAAAAAAACCTTTAATTCAAGTTCCAATAAGTTATTCGGACGATATTCCGGAACATAAATCTTATCCTTCTCCTCCGGTATTCGTATTCAGCGGGATTCTCTGGAAATGGCAGAATTACGGCGATTCGTTAAATGTCATTGCTGATTATATTTCAAAATCAGGCGGAAAATTAGATTTATTTTGCGGAAATTTTATATATAAAAAAGAAGACAGATCATTAGATAATCTAAAAAAAAATAAATCTGTTAATGTTAACGGTTTGGTTGACCATGATATTTTAATAGAAAAATATCTTCAATCATCTGCGGCAATTGAATTATATTTGCCGAATCCGGAACGCGAACTTGCCACTACTACACGCACATTCGAATATTTTTGGTCCGGACTGCCTGTTATTTATTCAAAAGGAATGTTTTTAGCGGAATTCATTAAAGAATATGACGCAGGATGGGTGGTTGATCCTGCAAATAAAAATGAATTGATAAATGTTTTAGAAGAAATAACCACGAATCCTGAAATATGCAAAACCAAAGGAACCAATGCTCAAAAACTTCTAAAAGAAAAATTCAATAATTATGCGTCCACCTCAAAATTATCCGAATTTTGTTCAAACCCGAAAAAACTTAATAATAAAAACAATTTTATCTCATTTTTATCAGAAGAAAACATAAAAAAATCTGATAAAATCAGGCATTTAAAAAACACAGTTCTGTCTCATATAAATAACGAAATCAGTCTTAAAAACAAACAAAATTCAGAATTGATTTCTGAAAATATTTTTCTAAAAAAAATCAATAAAGAGCTCGAAACAGATTTAACCCGAATAAAAAACAGATTGATTTTCAGAAGTTTATTAAAAATCAAAAAAATCTTCGAATTAATAAAAGATTTAATTCTTCTGAAAAAATAAAACATTATTTTTTCATCAATTTTAGAATTATTGTTTTTGAAATTGCGTATTGTAGTAATATGCGTATAATCCATTTTTATTCAGCAGCTGCTGATGATTTCCTATTTCAGCTATTTCTCCATCTTTTAAAACAAGAATTATATCAGCATTAACAATTGTTGATAACCGGTGTGCAATTACAAATGTCGTATATTTTTTCATAAGGTTATCAATAGCATTTTGAACAAGTTTTTCAGATTCGGAATCAAGCGATGAGGTAGCTTCATCTAAAATAAGTACAGAAGCAGGTTTATAAATCGCTCTTGCTATAGCTATTCTTTGTTTTTGCCCTACTGAAAGAAGTTGCCCTCTGTCTCCAATTACAGAATCAAATCCGTCTTTAATCTGCATAATAAAATCGTAAGCATTGGCAAGCTTAGCGGCTTCAATTACGCGTTCCATATCAGGTTCGGTTTCAGGGAAACATATGTTATTTTTTATAGTATCATTAAACAAAAAAATTTCCTGTTCTACAATAGCTATATTTTTTCTCAAAGAATTTAGAGAATAATTCTTAATGTTTATTCTGTCAAAAGAAATTATGCCTGAAGAAACGTCATAAAATCTCGGCAGAAGATTGACAAGAGTTGTTTTTCCTGTTCCGCTCGGTCCTATTATTGCCGCGGTTTTACCTGCATTAACCGTAAAAGAAATATTTTTCAAAATTTCATTTTCTTCCGGTCCATACGAAAAACACACATTATTAAATGTTACCAGTTTGGTTACTTTTTCCAATTCAATAGGTTGTTCCTGCTCAACAATGTCGTCTTTAACATTTAATATTTCAGTTATTCTGCCAAGCATAACATTGACTTGATGATAATTTACGTTTAACTGAGTCAATTCTTTAATAGGTTTATACATAGTCATCAGCGCGGCAATAAAAGTAATAATTGTGCCGCTGGTCAATTCATCGTTTTCAGAAAAATACAATGCAGCCCACATTACCGCTATAACTCCGAACATAGTGAACAGTTCTATTACAGGAGAAGCAAGTATCTGTAATTTCCACGATTTTAAATTCTGCACAAAAAAAATTTCGTTTTCGGATTTAAATTTTGAATTAAGTCTATTTTCAGCAGTAAACGCCTTTATAATTTTTATTCCATATATGCTTTCCTGCAAATACTGAGTTATATCGCTGATTTTCAATTGAATTTTCAAAATATATTTTCTTATCATTTTTCCAAAAAAATATATTATCAATCCTGCAGCAGGAACTATTGTAAAAGCTATTAAAGAAAGTTTCCAGGAAATCATAAAAACAAAAATTGTCAGAAAAAATATTTCAGCAGGTTTTTCAATGGTCTGAATTATTAAAGTTGATAAAGTAGATTGAAGAACAGAAATGTCATTTGTAAACCTTGACAGCAAATCACCGGCTTTCTGATTTGAATAAAATTTAAAAGGCATAGAAAGAATTTTTTCATACATTTTTATTCTAATGTCCTTTATAACAGCTCCAACCGCATAAATCAATGTATAACTATGACAAAATTTAAAGAACCCTTTTAAAAAAGACATTATTATCAAATATCCGGAAATAAAAACGAATATATATTTTTTATTAAAAGTATATTTCTTGGCAAGCATTGATTTTATTTTTACAGTTAATTCTTTAGAAACTGATTTTGCTACAGGAACTTTTTTATTAATATATGATAATTTGGAAACAACTTTTTCAGGAACTTTATATTCAATAACAACATTTTTTTGAAATAATTTATCGACAAAAGGTTTTAAAATCCATAATTGAAGCGGACTGGTTAATGAAAAAAGAATCATAAAAACAACCGATACTATTATTAAAACTTTATATTTTGCTACAAAAGGTTTTAAAAAATTCCAATTAGCCGAAAAATTATTATTTTCCATACTGTTTTTGTTATCAGCCACTATTTTTATATTACTCCGGTATTTTTTTTAGGGAAGATTTAAAGAATTATAAATCAATCATCAAAATATTTCAAACGCTGAAGTTCTTTGTATTCTTCGTCCGTAATAATTTCATAAAGTTTTAATGCTCCACCACATCCTGATTTAGGACATAAATATAACGATTTTCCTTTGCCGTAAGAATACTCAATTTCTTCTTTACTATAAACATGATAGAAATTATTAGAACACCTGAAATGATCATGAAATCTGTTATGTCCTGCATTAGACATTCTTCTTAATAGAAATACTATTAAGATTGATAAGAATAAAACTATAATAAATTGAATAAATCCAAAATTTTCCATGAAATTAATATTATTTTATAAACAAATGTTTGTCAATAATTTTTTTGTTGATAATTAATAAAAGTCAAGTATAATAAAAACAATAAAACATAATGTATTAAATATGTAAAAATTATGATACGCCTTGAAAACATAACAAAAAAATTCTATAACAATACAGTTCTTGACAATATATCTTTTGAAATAACACGCGGTGATATTGTAGGATTTCTCGGCCCAAACGGAGCTGGAAAAACTACAGCAATGAGAATAATTACAACATATATACAACCTGACGAAGGAAAACTATTCATAAACGGCATAAATGCACTTGAGAACCAGGATGAAATAAAAAAAATCATTGGATATCTGCCTGAAAATGTCCCTGTTTATCCTGAAATGCGTGTTATTGAGTTCCTTGAATATAGAGCATTAATAAAAGGGGTATCAGGGAAAAATATAAAAAAACGCTTATCCGATTCAATGGAAAAAACAGGAATTACCGATGTTTCAAAAAAAATCATAGGACAGCTATCCAAAGGATATACTCAAAGAGTCGGAATTGCAGACGCATTATTATCCGATCCTAAAATATTGATTCTTGACGAACCCACAAGCGGACTTGATCCTAACCAAAGAGTTCATACGAGAAATCTTATTAAAAATTTAGGTTCTGACAAAACCATTATCTTATCTACTCATATTTTACCTGAAGTCGAAACTTCATGTCATAATGTATTGATAATTAATAAAGGAAAAATCATTGCCAGAGAAAAAGTGGGGGATATTGATAAACTTACCGGAATAAAAGGATTTAATTATCACGTTGTTTTAGGGATTGGTTCTACAAAAAAAAATCAAGTATATGATTGTAATCCTGAAAGTCATGCTGATTGTATTGAAAAAAAAATATCTGCATTCAGTGAGATATACAAATATACTATTTTATCAAAAGAAACAAATCTAATTGAACTTGAAATTATTTTTAAAAACAATAATATTTCTCTTGATAATTTTTTTATATTTGCCGCTGAAAATAATTTAACTATACGTGAATTAACTCCTAATAAAAATTCTCTTGAAAACATTTTTATTTCTCTGACTTCTACAGTTGACGGAGACTGAATTTATGAAAAAAATTTATATACTGGCAAAACGCGAGTTTTTGAGTTATTTTACAAGTCCTTTAGGGTTCATTACTCTTACATGTTTTCTAATTTTAAACGGCATAATATTCTGGATGATTGCGGATATAACAAACCGTCCTGACAGTCCCTATGGAGCAGTTATGCGGTTATTTTTCGGAGGAACAATTTTTTATTGGCTGTTTTTATTCGTATTCATTCCTGTAATAACAATGAAGTTATTCTCTGAAGAAATAAAATCAGGATCAATAGAATTACTTATAACTGCTCCATTAAAAGAATATCAAATAGTTTTAGGGAAATTCACAGGAGCATTTTTATTTTACATTTTTTTATGGATTCCGACAATAATTTACCCGTTAATATTAAGCAGCTACACATCAATTGATTACGGCCCTGTTTTATCAGGTTATATAGGTTCTGTATTAATCGGTCTTTTATTTATCAGCATTGGAATGTTCAGTTCTACGGTAACAAAATCACAAGTCAGTTCTGCTATATTATGTTTCGCAATTCTTGCAGTATTGTTTTTATCAGGTCTTGCAGGAGGTCTTTTCACTGATGAAAAAACCATAAAATTTTTGGATTATATAAATATATTGAATTATATAGAAACTTTTGGAAAAGGAATACTTGATACAAGAGCGTTAATATTCTTAATTTCCTGTTCTGCAGGAATAATTTTTTTAAATATCAAATACCTCGAAACAAGGAAGTGGGTATAAAAAATTATTATGAGTTATACTGTCAAACGAATTAACTTTTCAATAATAATCATACTCGTTACAGCGGTATTGGTTATGATAAATTATTTATCTTACCGCCATTATTACAGATTTGACTGTACAAAATCAAATATTTACAGTTTATCTGATTATACGGAAAAAGTTCTTGATAAAATAAAAAATCCAATGCATATTTGGGTTTTCATTCCTTCGAATATTGAATTATATGAAAACATTCAGGAATTACTTAATACATATAAAAGCTATAACAAAAACATAGCTATAGAATATATTGATCCTATAAAAAACCAGTTGAAAGCTAATGAAATCGCAAAAAAATATAATCTTACTTCCCCTGATTTAGTTATATTCGAATATGATGAGCAGGTTAAATATGTAACCTATAATGACATAGTTGAGTATGATTATATTTATGGGCGTACTCCAAAAATTTCAAGTTTTAAAGGGGAACAGAAATTCACATCAATAATACTTTCTATTATAGAAAAAGAAAAAAAAACAGTTTATTTTACAGAAGGTCATAACGAACGGAAAATTGAAAGTTCCGAATCATACGACGGGTTCGATATTTTAAAACAAGAAATTCTTGAAAAAGGAAATTTCAATGTTAAGCCCCTGTTAACTGTAACATTAGAAAAAATACCTGATGACTGTTCGCTCCTTGTTATACTTGCTCCTGAATTTGATTTTTTACAGGAAGAAATTAAACTGATTTCCGAATATTTAGAATCAGGCGGCAAGTTGATGGTCTGTCTTGAACCGTCTATAGGAAAAAAAGATCATAAATTACTCTTATTTTCGAACTTTTTAAAAAAATACGGCATACATTTCGATAATACTCTTCTTCTTGACCCGTCAAACAATTTTCCATTATTCGGAAAAGGATCTATAGTCGCATCTGAATATGACCATACAGGAATAACAAAATTTCTTTCAGAACGAAAATTGCCTTCGATATTTAACATATCTACTTCTTTATCCGAAATTCCTACAGATAAAAATGTTAAAATTAAAACTTTAATAAAAACTTCAGAATCCGCTTTTCAGGAAAAAAATCTTACTGATTTGAAAAATATAAAATATAACAAAACCGACAATTCTCAAAAACAATATGGAATAGCGCTTTTATCTGAACCTGACAAACTTGAAAATATAGATTCGCAAGATATGAAATTAAACAATTCCGTTAAATATGAAACATCTCAAATTTCCTCTAATAAACTCTATTGCAAAAATGAAGGTTTTGCTTTGCTTGCAGTTGGCGATGCTGATTTTATGTCAAATAACCTGATTAATAATGCGGGTAATTTGACATTTGTAAGAAACGCTATAAACTATCTCACAGAAAAAAAAGAATTAATAAGTTTCCCTGCAAAATCTCCTGAAAAAGTACAACTTACTTTAGCTTCTAATGATATGTTTTTCATATTTTTTGTTTCTTTAATTGCATTGCCTGTTATTTCAATTTTATCAGGAATTTTAATTTGGTGGAGGAGAAAAAAATAAATAATGAAATTAAAACCACTGGTTATATTAACAATAATATGCTTATGTCTCGGCATATATATTTTTTTAGTTGATAAAAACAAAAAATCAACCGATGAAATTTTACAATCAGATCAAAGCATAATTCCTTTTTCAAAAAATGCTGTTACAGAAATTTCGATAAACTCTATAACATTTTCAAGAAAACAGGGAACAGACGAATGGACAATAACAGAACCTGTAAAATCAGATGTTGACAACGAATATTTTCAATTCTTCTTATCTCGAATTTTTGATATGAAATTTATTCAGAAACAAAAAATTTCAGAACAAGAATTATCTCAATTCGAAATAAACGTCAAAAACAAACTGAATATGATTAACTCTGTTACAGGA
>JAGOBX010000075.1 GCA_017999075.1 Candidatus Babelota bacterium
CGGCAATTAATACTTCAAGTTCTCCGTCAATTAAAATATATAAACCATCGCTTGCGTCGCCTTGATAACAAATGACATCGTCTTTTGAAAAATTAATTTTTTCCATAAATTTAACCATCACAAAGCCGAACCAGTCGGAAAAATTTTTAATGTTATACTAAGATGCTAATCTTCAAAAAAACATTTAATTCTTTTGGTATAAAGTATATATATTTATTCAAAAAAATTCAATTAAAATAATAAATTTAAAGTTTTTATTGAAAAATTTAGATTTTTAAATACAATTTATAAATTATTAAATTTTATATTTTATGATAAATAATATGATCTTATTATTTTAAATTTTTAGAAAATGGCAAAGATTCTTACTATAAGCGAACAAGGCAATAAATCGGATATTTTTCAATTATTAATTGAAAATAAATATTCGGTTAAATATTCAAATGATTATGAAGATGCTGTATCGTATATAAACAGCGCAGAATTCGATATAATTTTTCTTGATTTTAAATTCGGGAGCAAACAAGTATTTGATTTACTTAAAATCATTAAAATTAACAGTCCTAAATCAAGAGTTATAGTTTTAACTGATGAATCAACTGTAGATGATGCTGTTCTTGCTATGAAACTCGGAGCTTATGATTATCTTGTTAAACCTGTAGAAGATGTGAGGATAATTAAATTAGTCGGAGAAATTGAATTTTATATTTCTGATAATACCGAATTACTTCAATCAGAAATTGTATTTGATAATATAATAGGTAAAAATAAATCATTAAGAACCATATTAAAAAAAGTTAGGTTGATAGCCAATACAAAAGTTTCAGTGCTGATAACAGGCGAAAATGGTTCTGGTAAAGAATTGATTGCCGCTGCAATTCATAATTTAAGCGAACGTTATAAAAAACCGTTTATAACTGTAAATTGCGCCGCAATACCTGCGAATTTAATTGAAAGCGAATTGTTTGGTTTTGAAAAAGGTTCTTTTACAGGAGCTACCCGTTCACAAACAGGAAAATTTGAAGCTGCCAATGAAGGAACTCTGTTTATTGATGAAATAGGAGATATGGAGCTTTCTGTTCAGGCTAAACTGTTAAGGGTTCTTGAAAACAGGGAAATTTCCAGGTTAGGTTCAAACTCAATTATAAAAATTAATACAAGATTTGTGTTTGCAACAAATAAAAATCTTAGAGAAGAAGTTAAGCAGGGAAGATTTCGTGAAGATTTGTATTACAGAATCAACGTTGTAAATCTTGAAATGCCTCCGTTGCGAAATAGACGGGAAGATATTCCTGCTTTGTTTAAGTATTATTTCAATATGTTTTGTCAGGAATACAATAAAAAGATCAGCGATATAGAACCTGAAGTTTTAAAAGTAATTTCAGTGTATTACTGGCCAGGTAATATCAGGCAATTTAAAAATGTAATTGAAAATATAGTTGTTCTTAATGAAAACGGAATTATAAAATATTCTGATTTGCCTGAAGAAATAAAAATTGACTATAAAAAAGAGGTAGAAGAAGATGTTTCGGCAAAACAAATGTCAAAATCTGCTCTTCCGCATTTTTCGAGTATTTCTAATGATCATAAAATCTTAACTCTTGCTGAAATAGAAAAAAATGCTATTGTTGAAACATTGAAATTAACTAATAACAATAAAACTAAAACCGCGCAGATTTTAAATATAAGTTTGCGGACTATTCAGCGTAAAATTAAAGAATACGGATTGGAATAATATTATGGAAAATATAGATTCGATTTATTCGGAAATTGTTGATTTGATTACGTTTGAGGCTTTTCAAAAGGGTGAAAAATTCAAAAAAATTCATATACTTGTTATTGATGATTCTGCCACAATGAGAAAAAATTTTATCAGAAAACTTGAAAGCAAAAAAATTTTTGAAGTTGTTGAAGCTCGAAACGGAATTGAAGGGTTGTATATGCTTGGAAAATACAGGGAATCTATTAAAATAATATTTTTTGATATATGGATGCCTATTATGGATGGCCCTGAATTTTTTATAAAAGGACTTAAAGCAGGATTATTAGAAGGTATTCCTTTAATCGCTACGGTTTCTGCTATAAATAAGAAATTGCTGATTGAACTCATAAGGCGTGGAGTATATTCGTATTTGCTTTATCCTTTTAGCGAAGAAGAATTGATGTCTATGCTGAGAGATGCATTTACAAAAAAAGTAAGAGGGATTAAAGATTTAATTGATCAGATTACAAAAATAAATACTTCAGGCAGAAACACTATGGAATACTCTAATTTTTCTTGTTTCAGATTGCTTGAAGAAAAAATTGAATATGAAGATGAAAAAGAAATAAATTCGGATTTTGAAGAAAATTCAAATATAACAAGAAATATTAATGCTGATGATAATCAAGAAAATTTTGAAAGACAGAACTGTAAAATAAAAAATGATTTTAATGAAACTTTAAATTCGGCTGAAACCGGCAAGAAAATTACGGAACGTACACTGACGGAACTTAAAAGAGACAGGACAAGTGAAAATAATCCTAAACTTTTTTATTTAAATGAATCTTTGAAAAAAAATTTAATATTGTATTTAATAACATATTTACAGGAACGAAATTATAATTTTGATTATTATGAAGATTTTGTTGATTTTTTTGAAAAATCGGGCGATTTGGATAAAAAAAGCAAGGACGTCATAACAGAATTTGATGAAAAAGGAATATTGGCTGTGTATAATTCTGATAAAGAATTGTTTACAGAATTGTATCAGATTTTGTCAGAATGTAAATTGGAAAAAAAAGAGTTGAATTCGGTTATTGAATATAAAGACGGAATATATTATTATATAATAGCTTATTGGAAATTTTTCTTGAAAGAAAAAATTAAATTGAGTCTTCATGCGGAATATACCGAACTTAGAAATCTTTTAAATCAGGGATCCGTTGATGTTAATAAAAAAAATAAATATTTTGAACAATTAATTAATAAATGGAAAACAAAGATATCGGCAGGTTCGCTGTCTCTTCAAAGCCTCAAAAGTTCCGGAGATAAAATTATTCATGAAGCAGCAGCATTACGAAAATAGTATAAAAAATTTTTAAATCCTTCGTTATATTATATGAGGAATTTTTACACTATCTTTATCAATTTCAAAATTCTTGAATTTTAATAATCAGTATTTTGAAATAAATGTTTATAGTTTATTAAATACTTTCATGTTTTTTTCTAAAAATATTCAATAACGAACCTGAAAAATATACAAATAATAACTTGATTTATTTTATGTTGACAATATAATAATTATATTTATTTTTATATACTAAAATATTTTAATGAATAAAATAAAAAAAACGGCAATTTTCTTTTTTATATTTTTTTTATTTGCGCAATTTGAAATATGGGCGTCCGACACTAATGAAGCGGATAAATTATACGAATTAAAAAAATTTGACAATGCAATTGAAAAATATCTGAATATATTGAAAAATAATACTATTAAAGATAATGAAAAATATATAATATATTATAAGTTGGGTAAAAGTTATGCTTATACCAATAAATATAAAGAAGCTATTGATTATTTAAAGAAATATGCAGAACAAAATTTTGATACAACCTATTCTGACGGAGTTATATATTTATTAGCAGTACTTCATTATAAAATTAATGATTTTGATTCTTACCAGAAATTAAGAAAATATTTAAATGTCCGTTATCCTAAATCGAAATATTTAAATTCAAGTTTTTGGGAAGGATATCAAAATTATAATGATTTATCAAGAGAAACCAAATTTTTACGTTCAAATTCCGAGTATAGCGCAGATTTTTCAGATTCTGATTACATCGAAAATCAGAATTTTTCATCAATTGAACTTATAAAAACAAATATTGAATTTGTATTGCTCGATTTTGACAGAGGGACAATAGATAAAGTTATAGAAACTATAGGTGTATTGACTAAAATAAAATATTATAAAGATTTTTATAACATTTCTGATTATATAACTTTAAAAAGCGACAACAAAATTTCAGTAAAATTTCTTCCTGTTTTGTTGAACAAAATATTGAGCGATTTTAATTATTCTGTAACTTATGAAAACGGCGTTTATAAAATAACAAAAAATAATACAGAAATAGATAATTATAATCCTATTGTCAAATTTTATTTTATAATTCAGACAAATGCCGCTGATTTCAACAATTCTTTATTAAGTTTAAAAGAAGTTAAAGTAGAAAATGTTACCACCACGCTTTTTAAAGAATTTTCTTATATTTTGCTGCAATCGGATGACATGGAAAATATTAATAATTTTTTAAGTACTTATAAAATTTCAAATCAGAATATAGGAAAATATAAAACTCAAAATTTCAAATTAAAAAATGCTGAATCGTTTGTAATAACCAAATATCTTAATTCTGTATTGAATTACGGAAATAATTTAAATGAATTGAATAAAGAACTTAAACCCAAATCCAAAAGTGATTTAATTGTAAAAAATATTATTCTTAAACCAGAAAATCTTGATATTTTAAAAACAATTAAGTCTGTAGAAAATGTTTCTGGAGATAATTCAATAAATATTACCTTTCAAAAGGATATGGAAATACCTTTGGCATTGATAATCAGTTCAATAGATTTAAATTCCCAGAAGTTTCAAATAGGCATTAAAACTTACAAACTTATATATGCAGATGCTGTTAATGTAGCGGAAATTGTTAAACAAATGTTTCAGGAGGATTTGCTTGATTATACGGATAATTCCATGCTCTCCAAATCTGAAAAAAAAATAAATCAAATCAGCGCTGATAAACGCACAAATACAATTATTGTAAATACAGACTTGGAAACCATATTGAAAATTGATGAACTTATTCGAAAACTTGATATTGAAATAAGACCGTTATCAGGAACACAATTGAAAATAAGGGTATATTCCCTTAAATACAGTAAATGCGCTGATATAAAAAAACAATTTGATATGTTTTTAGTAAACAATAGTTATTTGAAAATTTATAATGTAATGACAGATGAACGGACAAATTCTCTGTTTGTTATGGCGCAGCCGCATGATTTTATAACAATAGATAAAATCGTATCTGAACTTGATAAAGATTTGTCTATAAAAAAAGAACAGCTTATCACCAAAATTTTTGATTTGAAACATAGAACTCCGGAATATATAGCTAAAAACCTTGAAAAAATAGTTGTGGAAGGAGTTTACAAAAACAGCGGAGATAACTTGAAAATAATTGCAATTGACAAACAGAATAAAATCGTTATTATATCGGATAATCCTGCTATGATAAATACTGCGAGGGAATGGCTTAACAAACTTGACGCTCAAACTGAACCTGCTAATAAATCAGTTGTTGAAAACGAGATAAAATCTTACGTTTATTCTTGCAAAAATGTGCCGGCTGAAGATATGGCAAATATGATAAATACTATGATTAAAACAACCCAGCAGCTTCAGATTCAGAATAAACAATTGAATCCGAATATAGATGAAACTCTTATAAAAACAAGGTTTTTGATATCAGAGAATGTTTATGTGACGCCTGATAAAACTTCGAATTCAATTCTTATAAATGCAAATGCAAATGATTATTTTAATCTTATTAAGTTAATTGAAGAAATCGATAAAATACCGGATCAGATACTTATTGATGTGGTGATAGCTGAAGTAAGTTTGAATGATAATTATCAGGCTGGAATTGAATGGATGTATGGAAAAACAAATGTTTTTGGAACCAATATGGGTTTGCGTATAAGCGAATCAGGCACAGGAGATGCAGCTATAGTTTCACCGCTTGAAGGATTAAGATATTCTATACTTGATACAAAACGTTTTAATGCAATGATGAATTTTATGAAATCAACATCAAGTATGAAAATTTTATCAAGACCCCAGATAACTACTGTCCACAATAAAAAATCTGTAATAAAAATAGGAAAAGAAGTTCCTGTGACCAAGATATCTATTGATAATGTGAATAATAATGATAATAATAATAATAATACCATACAGCAATATACTGAATTCAAAGACGTTGGAATTACTCTTGAAGTTACTCCGGCATCTATTGAAGGAAGTATAGTTGGGTTAAACATACACCTTATAGTAAGTGAACTGGATGAAAGTTTACAGTTATCAGGAACAAGAAATAATCCTATTATAAAAAAACGCGAAGCTGAAACTTTTGGAAATGTGAAATCAAACAATACCATTGTTATAGGCGGATTAATTAAACAGGATGAAATTACAACTAATTTAAATGTGCCAGTTCTTTCTGATATACCTTTGCTTGGCACTTTATTTAAAAGAGAGCAGAAGAAAAAAGAAAATACTGAACTTATGTTTTTTATAACTCCTGTTTTGACAAAATCTTCAACTTTAATATCAGATGGCAAATAATACTGATGGTTAAATCAAGAAAATTTTATAGTATATTGTTAATATTTTTTTTTGTTTTATTTTTATGGAATAATCTTTTAAATGCTGCTGACATTGCTGCAGGACAGAATTCAAATGTTATATTAAAACCTTCTGTTTCGCAATATTCTCAATATCAGACCAATTTCAGGAATGTTTATAATGAATTGTATAAATCGCTGTATTTAAAAGGCCGGTTTGAAACGTTTATACATGAAGTTGTTAAAATTTATAATGATTTTCCTGAAGATATAAAAGATTCGGTTTTATTTTCCCTTGCAAAAGCTTATTATAAAACAGGAAATTTGGCTAAAAGCTATAAGAATTTTAGCGAATTACGCAAATATTACCCGTCAAGTTCTATAATTTCTTCAGGGACTTATAACAAAACTATTGCCCGCATAATAAAACTTGAATCTGAAAATTCAGGGAAATTCAGTTTAACATATCCTGTTAAATTGTATTATTTAATTAAAGATGCGGGGGCGTCTCAACAGGTTTTATCAAACGTAGAGGCAAATATTATTTCAAGATTATCTGAAAAAATTAAGGTTCCTATTAATTTACAGAATAACAGAATAAGCGATTACGAACAATTTAAATTAATTATTGTGAATCAGATCTGGATTAATATTTTTCCTGATGAAGGATGGTTGAGAGATGCAATTGATTTGAACAAAAATGTTTCTTCCCGCCAGATAGAAAATTCGTATAATTATTATTCGAAAAATTTAGTTATAAAAGTGTCTGTAAAAGATGCTTACGGAGTTCAGTCTGTCCGGTATATAGGTTATGGAGTTATTGAAACAACCATAAAAGAATTTTTGAAATCATTGAATTTGACAATAAAAGATTTTTTTGATAAAAATACTGATTTATATAATTATAAAGAAGAGTTCTAATAAAATGATACATGGAAAAAAATTTGTTCCTTATATTATGTATGGTTATCCTGATATAAAATATTCTTATGATAAAGTAATTGAATTTTCGGAAATAGCTGATTTGATTGAAATAGGATATCCGTTTTCTGATCCTATAGCAGATGGTAAGACTATCCATTCTGCTGCGACTGTAGCTATAAAAAAAGGAGTTACATTCAAAGGCTATCTTGAATTTATAAAGAAAATTAAAAAAACAACAAAAAAAACGGTTTATTCAATGACTTACTATAATCCTGTATTGAATTACGGAATAGAAAAATATATTAAATCGGAAATAGACGGTTTTATAATTCCTGATTTAATAGCCGAGGAAAGTTCAGAAATAATTTTTTATGCTGAAAAATATAAAAAGAAAAGTGTATTTATCGTAACTCCGGATACTTCTGCTGAAAGAATAAAATATATAACCCGCATGACTACTGGATTTATTTATTATGTCACTTATTCTGGAGTTACAGGAAATAAAGTTAAAATTGATAAAAAAGTGCTTGAAAAGATTTCTGAGATAAAGAAAATATCCGGGCATGAAGTTTATGTAGGATTTGGAATAAGAACTCCTTCAGATTTGAAAACAGTTTTAAAATATGCCGACGGCGGAATAATAGGTTCTGCTATTCTGGAAAATAAAATTTTACCGGAAGATATATCTTTAATAATGAAATAGTTTTTATATTATTAATTTATTAATGAAATATTTCTGCCGAATAAATGTATATGTCTGCTGATTTCCATCCGTCCCATCCTATTCCTGCTTTATCTCTGCTGCAATGTCCGAGAAATTCTTCTAAACTCCATCCTGTTTCGGAAGCTACCTGAGGCAAAAATGTTCCGCTGTTTCCCCCTTTTTTTATATATATTCCATGTTTGCCAAGCTGAATTTCTGAAATGTTTTTTATCTGCTTTAAAGGAGAAAGAATTGATATTTCCACATCGATAGAATCTAATTCTCTTAAAGTTACCGGAGAAAATCTGTAATCCTGAGTTGCTGAAGCAATGGCCATTTCCTGGATAGTTTTATATAATGGTTCGGAAGATACGAATCTTCCTATGCATCCTCTTAAATTTCCGCTTTTATTAAGAGTAACAAAAATTCCGCATTGCAGCTCCATATTTGGAGTGATGTCTGATTTTGACACTTCCGGTATTTTCCCTGTTTTTAAATATTCAGTTATAGTTGTTTTTACAAGCGTTAATAATTTTTTTTTTTCATTTTCAGTAAAAATGTTTTCTGATTTTGCCTGTTTTTCAATCAAATCGTTTTTTGATTTATTTTTTATTACATCTTCATTTTTAATATTAAATGATTTGTCTGTTTTATCCGCAGATATTGAAATTGCGCAGTAACCTACTACCTTTGATTTGTCGCCGTATTTTTCTGCATCTCCTGAATTTTTATAAATATGGTTTGAAAAATTTAAATTCTTTTTTTCTTGAGTATTGTTTATTAGAGTTAGAACCGAAGATAATCCGCATAATCTTGTACTCAAATTTGGTGTATTGTTAAATTTATATGCAATGTCCAGCAGTTTTTCAGAAGAATTTGATAAAATAGCGGATATAGTTTCTTTATCGGTTTTTACTGCAGAATCATAATCTGGATAATGAGACATGTCAGTGCTTATTATGAAAAGGTTTGAAAAATTCAAGAATGGTTTTAGAGATTTAGAAATTTTTGCTATTGTTTCAGGAGATTCTGTACCTATCATAATAGGAACTATTTTATAATCCTTTTTCATTATATACTGTAAAAATGGAAGCTGAACTTCTATTGTATGATCATTGAGATGAGGCTTAACAGATTTAATGAAACAATCATTTTCAGAAATAAGTTGATCAGCTAATTCCGTGTTGACTTTGACTTTTCCTAAAGGAGTTATAAAATTTCCTGCGTTATAGATTGATGCGCCGTTAAAAGATGAAGTATGGCTTGACGATATTATGAAAATATTATCGTATTGTTTATTTCCATTAATTTGGATGAATGCTGAAGCTGCAACTGTTCCTGAAAAAATGTATCCTGCATGAGGTGATACTATTGCCAGCAGTTCCATTGAATCTCCGATACTGTTTTTAACAGCGTTGTTGAATAATTTTGAAAGTTTTGCTGATAATTCTATAGGATTGGACGGATAAAATTTTCCGGCAAAAACTGGGTTTCTGTCCTGCCCGTTTTTGGTCTGAGGTTCGGAATTGGTCGAGCAGGACGAAAGAAAAATTATTAATAGAATAAAAATAATTAATAATGATTTTTTGTTCGGAATACAGATATTTTTCATTATATTTTATTATTTTTTTCCAAGGAGGCGAAACATATTTTTTTTATAAGCTTCAACTCCCGGCTGATCAAACGGATTTACTCCTATAAGGTACCCGCTTAAAGCGCAGGCTCTTTCAAAGAAATATAACAATTGCCCGAGATAATATTCATTTAATTGAGGCAAAATTATTTTTAAGTTAGGAACCTTCCCTGAAATATGCGCTTCAATAGTTCCCTGCATGGCTTTTGAATTTACAAAATCAATTTGCTTGCCTGCAATGTAATTGAGCTCATCAAGATCATTGGCTTCTTTTGGAATAGTAATATTTACATTTGTTTTTTCTATTTCAAGAACTGTTTCGAAAATATTTCTTACTCCGTCCTGAATCCATTGTCCCATAGAATGCAAGTCAGTAGTAAAATCACATGACGCCGGAAATAATGCTTTACCATTTTTTCCTTCGCTTTCACCATATAATTGTTTCCACCACTCGGAAATATAATGAAGTTCAGGATTGTAATTCACCAGAATTTCTATGTTTTTATTGTATTTTGAATAAAGCAGATAACGTATTGCAGCGTATTGCATAGCTATATTAGATTCGATTTTTGAATTTGTATCAAGAATTTTTTTCATATCGCGTGCGCCATTCATAAGTTTTCGTATGTCTACTCCTGCTACAGCAACAGGTAAAAGTCCGACAGGAGTTAAAACGGAAAATCTGCCGCCTACGTCATCAGGTATTACGAATGATTGCCAGCCTGCTGAATCAGCCATTTTTCTTAATGCTCCCTTGGATTTATCTGTTGTGGCTATAATATATTTTTTTGAATTTTGTTTATACTTTTTTTCAAGAAGATTTTTTATGAGCCTGAATGCAATTGCAGGTTCTGTAGTAGTTCCTGATTTTGAAATTACGTTTACATAAATTTGTTTTTTTGATTCTAAGATTTTTAAAAGTTCTACCATATACCTTCCTGAAATATTGTTGCCTGCAAAAAAAACTTGAGGTTTTAAATTCAGTATGTTATATACTCCTGAAATTGCTTCTATTACTGCTTTAGCCCCAAGATAAGAACCTCCTATGCCGATTGAAACAAAAGCGTCTCCTGATTTTTTTATTTTTTCCGCCAAAGAATCAATTGTATCCAAATCTTTTTTTGTGACAGAATCAGGCAAATCTGTCCATCCTAAAAATTCACTGCCTGCACCTGTTTTAGTTTTTATAGATTTTTCTGCTGCAATAATTTTTGAAGAAAGTTTTGCAAGTTCATTTTTTTTGATAAATAAAGAATTTGAATAATTAAATTTTATCGAATTCATAATTTTTATGTCCTCCATTTTTATATTAAGTTTAATTG
>JAGOBX010000076.1 GCA_017999075.1 Candidatus Babelota bacterium
TTACGGGTTCTATGATTTGTCAGAAGATTTCCAGTTGAAATTTAATCTTTATGATGCTAACCGAGGAATTCCTGTATGGACAAAACTTAAAAATGAAAATAAAAGAACTATGGCATTGAATATACCGAATACATATCCTGCTCCGGAAATTAATGGTGTTCTTATTTCAGGATTTGTAGCTATTGATATTGAAAAAGCGGTTTATCCGAGAAATTTAAAAACTTATTTGACAGATAAAGGATATATTCTGGATGTTGATTATTCAAGGGCTGCAGCTGAAAAAGAAAAATTTCTGGTTTCGTTGAATAAATCTCTTAAAATTCGCCGTGAAGTTTTTAATGAATTATTAATGAATAATGAATGGAATCTGGCTATAGCAGTTTTTACTGAAACTGATAGAATGAATCATTTTCTTATGAATGCGTTTTATGAGGATGATTCGGAATATTCGAGAATTTTCGCTGATTTTTATAAATATATAGATAATTGCATAGAAGATTTATTCGGTTTGTTTGAAAATAAAGTTGAAAATATAATAATTATTTCTGATCATGGGTTTGAAAAACTTGAGACTGAATTTTTTCTTAATTATTTTTTAGAAGAACAGAAACTTCTCCAATTTAAAAGTTCAGAAAAAATTTTTCCGAATATTTCTGATAAAACAATTTGTTTTGCATGTGATCCTGGCAGAATATACTTTAATAAAAAAGCAGGATTATCGGAAAAAGTGAAAGATGAGATAAAAGAAAGTATTAAATATAATTTGAATAAATTGCGGTGGAATGACAGAATTGTTGTAAAAAAAATATTTGAAAGAGAAGAAATATACAAAGGTCAGTTTTTTGAAAATGCTCCTGAACTGCTTGTTTTAACTGAAAATGGAATAGATATAAAAGGAGCTCCTAATCGAAATACAAAATTTGAAAAAAATGCATTTACAGGAATGCACACTTATGAAAATGCGATTTATATAGCCAACAGCAATAAACCTGATATTCCTGAAAATATGGACATCAGTAAAGTATTGAGTACAATTAATTTATAAACCCCAACCATATTATGAAAAATATTGTAATAATAATTCTTGATTGTCTAAGGCATTTTGAAGCTCTAAACATGGATTTTTCTTCAAGAATGCCTAATATAAGCAGAATTAGAGAAAATTTTTTTACTTTTGAACAAAATATAGCATCAACTTCGGTAACTTTGCCTGCATTTTTATCGCTGCTCTCAGGAGCAATACCTATTGCCCATGGAGTAAAAAATCAGTTATTTAAGAATTTTAATTCTAAATTAAGTTTGCTGCCTGATATTTTGAGAGCAAATAATTATAAAACTTCAGCATATTTAACCGGTCCATTTACTTCTATAGATGCTCTTAACCCATTGTTTGATGAATGCCGCATACATAAATATACTGAAAGAATGGATTCAAACCGAGGAACAGAGATTCTTCAGTCTTTAGATAAATTACGCAAGCAGTCAACTCCTTTTTTTTCGCTTATTCATTTTTATGAGCTTCACATAGACAGGTATATTAATAGTTCAGGGAATTACAGAATTACAGATTATGATTATTTGAAATCTATGGCAAGCATAGATTCATACATCGGTAAAATTTTGGAGAACATTGATCTTGATAAAACAATCCTGGTAATTATGGGAGATCATGGGGAAGCAGTATATAAAACTGCTGCTGAAAGGATAATTGGAAACACGGAATTGTTTTTTTTAAAAGTTTTTCAAAAATTGAAACTGGCATCATTGAACAGAATGGTTAAAATTTATAAGCTGGGTCATGGGTTTGATGTGACTGAAGATTTAATAAGGACTCCGATGTTTTTAAATATTCCCGGATATTCTATGAAAAAAAAGTTTTCAAATACGGTCAGAAGCATAGATTTATATTTTACTTTACTTGAACTGTTAAAAATAAAAAATAATTATAATGAGTTTGAATTCAAAGATTTTGATCTTGTATTTGGAAAAAGCCTTATTCCTATAATAAATGGAAATGAAACAGTTCACAGAATAGCTTATGTTGAAGCGCCAGGACCGACTGTTTGGAGCAAAGATGAAGAAAGAATTTGCTGCATAAGAGAATTTCCGTTTAAATATACAATATCTCCGTTTAATCCTTCTAAATCTCAAAAGTTGTTTAATCTGGAATTAGATCCTTATGAAAAAAAAGATTTTTCGGATAAATTTCCGGATAAATTTAATGAATTGAAAGAAAAATATAATTGTCTGATGGAAAATATTGAAGTGTTTCATAAAAAAAATAATGATTTCATCAGAAACCAAAATTATACAAATCAGGAATTACAGAAAATTCAAGAACAGCTGAAAGAATTGGGATATATGTGATAATCCCCTCATAATAATATCCAACAAATTAAAATTCACGGATATAAAATATTTTGATTTCATTTTTTTTCGCCCGGAAAAAAATATTATGAAAAAAACAATAACAATATTAGATTTTATTTTTGCCTTTATTTTTTTTGTTGCAGGTTGTTTTTTGTTATTCCCTATTTTTGTGACAGGAAGAATTTATAAATGGTTAGGATTAAGAAATTTTTATTCTAAACACAGGCTTATATGGATAACAAGCGCATCATATCAGAAAGCTGTAGATAAAGGGTGCAAGTGGGGAGTCCTTCCTTATCATACTACATTCAACGGATATTTTGATAAGAATTTTATAATAAATTTGACAGCGGAAAAATTTCAGGTTA
Source organism: Candidatus Babelota bacterium (assembly GCA_017999075.1). Taxonomy (GTDB): domain Bacteria; phylum JAGOBX01; class JAGOBX01; order JAGOBX01; family JAGOBX01; genus JAGOBX01. Next base: position 2,739 of record JAGOBX010000076.1, read on the forward strand.
GAAAAATTTCTGAGAATGTATATTTTTATGATTATCCGATAATATTGAGAAAATTTATTGTTTCAGGTAACTTCAGGTATTCCGGCATTATAATAAATGTGATGTCCACGATTTTATTTTTTAGTATATTTATTTTTTTGAAAAAAGTGGATCTTGTGTGCAACGGCAGCGCTTATTATAATGGAATTAATACAGCTCTATTTTCAATAATTTCAGGATGTCCGTATTATTTCAGTCCAGGATGTAATTACGAACTTGATATAAAAATCAATGGACTTCCAAAATATATGCCTTCAGAAAAAATAGTGTTTATTACATTGAAATTTATTGTGAAATTTGCTTATTGTTTTTCATGTATACGGAAGGACCTTAAAGAATCTTTGGTGAAAATCGGAGCGCTGGAGAAAAAAATCAAAGTTATTTATAACAGTATAGACATTTTACTTTACGATAGACCTGTTGATCCTTCAAAATTTTCTGAATTTTCCGGAAATTACACAATCGTATATGCCGGCAGAATTAACAGAGTTAATGTAATACACCATATAATCATGTGTGCTGAATTAGTTTATAAAAAAATTCCAAATGTTAAGTTTGTAATACTTGGAGGACCTTTCGGGGAAGATGATAAAAAATATTTGAATGAGTGCCGGATCATGATTAAAGAAAAAAAATTAGAAGAATTTGTTTTTATGCCCGGAATAAACTATTCTAATGATGATGTTTCTCATATTAAACGTTTATGTAATGTGAATCTGATTACAATGGGCGGATTAAGTTTAATAGAATCAGCAGCCTCTAAAAAACCTGTAGTTGTTTATGATTATGACTGGCATTCTGAATTGATTAAAGATCATTTCAATGGTATTCTTGTAGAATATAATAATTATCAGAAAATGGCTGATGCTATATATGAGTTATATTCTGATCCGGAATTAAGTAAATCATTGTCTGAAAAAGCTTATGATACTGTTATTGAACGGCATACTATAAAAAAAGAAATTGAGAATTATATTAATTTTTATGATTCTGTTTACGAAGGATTAAAAAAATCAGAAGATTTTTCAGCGTGATGTTAATTTGAAAAACTGCAGCCGAATAAAAAAAGTCGGCTGCAGTTTTTTTAGTTTTATCTTAGAAATTAGACTTTAAAGCTAATTGAAACCATTTACTGCTGTTAAGCTGTTCAGTAACCCGGCCTTTTCCGTATTCTGCAGTTATCCCCATCTTATCATTTATTTTATAAGAAGCGTCAAGTCTGTATTGATTGATTTTTGTTTCTTTTAATTTTGAATACCTGCCTGAAAACAACCAGGAATTCCATTCGTATCCTGCATAAAGACCGTATATTTTTTCGCTTACAGGAGCAACTCCTGCTGTTATCAAATAATCTTTAATATTAAGATATTCTATTGATGCCTGAGCTCCTTTTATGAATGGACATGTGTACAATAACCCGATGCTGAAATCTTTTTTGTCCGTAAAACTGAGCCCTTTACCGAAAGAAGCTGAAGCAAGAAGAACTTTTTCTCCTATAGGAAGCGGGATATATCCATCGATTTTTATGGAATAATTATCAATAAGCCTGTTGGCGCTTGTTATTTCACTGTATGTGTCTATTCCCTCAAAAAATGTCAGATTTATGTTGACCAAATCTTCCATTTCATATTTGGCGTTTATCATATTTGATGTTACCCAAGTCCACCAGTATTCAGGAGAACTTCTGAGAGTGTTTTTTTGACCTTCTACATTTTTATTTTCCAAACCGAAAGGTACATACGATCTTCCCACAAGTATTGAGAATTCAGGAGTAAAAACGTTTTTGAAATTAACGGATAATTCGTCAATAGTTAATTTGTCTTCGGAATCTTCAAAATACAACACAAACTTTCCGTCTATATCTTTGTACAATTCTCCTGTAAAATTAAGTGTAGCCAGATAAATTTCATATAAATCTTTGTCAATGCTGCTGTAAGTTGAAGAATCATTGGCATCAAAATAAGTATAGCTCAACCATATTTTTGCCGACACATCACTTAAAGATAATGCTGATGCTGATATAGAAATCCAAAAAACAATCAAAAAACTCAAAAAAACTTTTTTCTTCATGAGATTTCTCCTTTAAAAAATTTTAAAACACAGTTTAATTTTTTTTGATAAAAAAAACAATTTTTTTTATTAATTATTTCAGAAATTATTTTTTTTGTTATTGTTTGAAAAAATAAAAAATAATAGTGAGATAATAGATATTATGATTCCAATGTAAGTTCCTGATTTGACAGACAAATTAAATCCTTCAAGCGCAGCTATTATGTATGATATTGTAACTGCTGTCATAAAAATAGCAGGAAAAAGCGCAATCCAGTATGGTTTATTTGATTTTTTTAAATATACAGCCCCTGCCCATAAAGCCAGCGCGGCCAAAGTTTGGTTTGACCACGAAAAATAACGCCATATAATTGAAAAATCAACATTGAACAATATTATCGCTGTAATAAACATAGGACAGGTAAGTTTTAATCGGTTTGCCAATGATTTCTGATCTAAATTGAACATTTCGCTTAGTTGAAGTCTTGCGCTTCTGAATGCAGTATCTCCTGAAGTTATGGATAAAGATATAACTCCTATTATGGAAACAATTCCGGCTAATCCGCCTACCATAGCCATTCTTATATCATTAACAACACCAGCTGCGCCTATACTTTTTAAAGTTTCATTTAGTTTTGCAGTATCTCCGTAAAAAGCTATTGATGATGATGCCCATATCATAGCGATGAAGGCTTCAAAAACCATGGCCCCGTAAAAAACTTTTCTGCCATGTTTTTCATTGGCAAGGCATCTTGATATTATTGGAGATTGAGTTGCATGAAATCCGCTTATGGCTCCGCAAGCTATAGTTATAAAAAGAAAAGGCCATACAGGCATTTTGCCTGGATGCATGCCTTGAAAATTAATTTCAGGGATATGATATTTGCCTGTTAATAAAATAATGAATATATAAGTTTCCATAAATAAAACCAATATCGCAAATAACGGATATATCTTTGAAATTATTTTATCAATTGGTAAAAATGTGGCAAAAAAATAATATGAAATAATTATGTATAACCAGATTATGTCTGGCATATTGAAAAGTTTGCCCAAAAGTTTTGCCGGACCTGTAGAAAACACCACTCCAATTAAAACAAGTAAAATCAGAGAGAATAAACGTATTAATATTTTAGCCCGGCTGCCGAGATATTTCCATATTATTTCTGATATGGTTGCTCCGTTATTTCTTAATGAAATCATTCCCACGAGATAATCGTGTGTTGCTCCGGCAAAAATAGTTCCCAACACTATCCATAAATATGCTACAGGCCCCCATACTGCACCTGCTACTGCCCCGAATACAGGACCTAATCCTGCAATATTTAAAAATTGAATTAAAAATGATCGCCACCATGGAAGAGGAACATAATCGACTTTGTCATTTATTCGCGTGGCAGGAGTAGGATTATTTACATCTGCTCCAAAAATTTTTTCTACAATTTTACTATATATCAGGAAACCTAATATTAACAATATAAATGAACCAATAAAAGAAAACATGTTAAAATTTAATATAATAATTTAAAAATATTTATTTGTAATGAATTAAATTAAATCCGCAGTCTTTTATCCAGCATAAATTTCTATCCTGCTGTGAATAACAATTCATATCGGTTTTTGTGTCAGTTCCGGTCCAGATTGCGCCAACATATAATTCCGCCCAGAAGTTTGCAAGTTTTTCTGCGTTGTAAATTTCCCAGTCCCGCAATGGTTTATAAATGTTAAAAAATAATTGTGCTATATCTTTGGAATGCCAGCCGTTTTTATCTAAAATCCTGGAAATTCCCTGTAAAAATACAGGTTTGAATAAATTATCATTAGGATTATTAAGAGCAAACGCATAACATGGAGGCATTTTTGAAGCTATGTCAGCTATATTAAAATCAGGATTATTTTTTTCAGAATAATATTTTGAATCAAATGTTTTATGAAAATTGTATAATACGGATTTTTTATAATCTGCAACAACTTTTTTCCAGCCGTCTGATGAATCGGGAATTCTTGTATCTGAATTTTTAGCGTATTCTGCAGTATAATCAAAATGTTTATTGTCGTATCTGCGCCGCATATTAAACATATCATTAAGCCCTATAGTAAAATTCATATTTTTCCAATGTCTTGGGATGCAGGTGCCGATTGGAGTTGATTGTGCTAATTGTTCCCCAACCTTCCAGCGCATGACTTTATGTTTTTGATAAGTTGAGAATGGAATGCGTATATCCCTCGCATAAATAGGATCAGAATATAAAGTTAAATCAAGAGAAACTCCTTCCTGTCCATCACCGTAAATACCTTTTCCGATATGACCTACAGGAATATCAGAGTATACTACAGGAATTATTTTTTGTCCGGAAGCGCGTATTTTATCACATTCTTTTATAACTTTATGAGTCAGGAACTGAAGCAACCGTCCTGCGCCGCTGAACCCTTTTCCCGCATATTCAGGTATTTCTCCTCCTGTCCTGTTTTTTCTGTTTTGATATTGTTTTTTTACCGTATCTTCTAACACTCCTATTTCTTCGAGCAGATAATGTTCTTTATCAAACGGCCAAATAGAAGTGAAATGATATCCCTGACCAGTCATAGTTATTAATAAATCTATTCCGTAGCTGTCAAAAATTTTTTTTATTGTTTGATAAACAGGTTCGATTTTTTGAAATACTTTTTCAGGTCTTGAATGGGTTTCTCCCGGAAAAGTAGTATTGAAATATTCAATATCAAGCGCCAGCATAGTACCGTCTTCCCGCCATAATGAAGCAAATATATCAAGTCCTTTTTCTTTAGTCATTTCAAACAGATGTTCTGTTTTTTTTCCTGACCTGAATCCTTTTTTGTTTCCTCTCCATATTTCAGATTCTCCGAAACCAACGCAATATTTTGAACCGTTTATTCTTTTTCCGTTTTTCGAACCGTAATAAAAATCGAGTATCCTGTCAATTATCTGCGGCTGATTGTAATACTCAACATTATTTTTAATTTTACAATTTGACATAATAAAGTATCGCCTTATGTTTTTAGTAAAAAAATATTTAGATAAAACTAATTTGTTTCCAATATATTTATGACGTTAGGATGAACTGAAATAATTTCAATATTGTCAGGCAAATCAAATACAGGTTTAGCTTTTCCGTTAAATGCATTTTTGATATATATTTTTCCGTGCAGATTATCGGAACCGATACTGTCAATCATGTTTTTAGGCCCTTTTATAATAACTGATACAAGTTCTGGAGAAATATTGACTTTTTTTGTGTTGTCGCTGATAACTTCTAATCGTATATTCTGCAATTTTTTTTCTATTCTTTTCTCTGTGATTTTTATGTTCACCAATAATTTCGAATTATCATTTATATGGATTGCGTTATCATGAATGTTTATTTGAGTTTCTAATATTACTGATTTTGCAAGTCCATTAATATTAATGATTTCTGTTTTTATTTCAGACATTGATTTCAATAATGTTTCAGGTCCTTTTACAATAATGTGAGATGGGGTTACAGTAGTTTTTTCAATCTCAAAATTTTCAGAAGGTTCGCCGGAAAGTTCTGGAACAACCAAAACTTTTTTTTCGGTTTTTTTATCTATTGTAACGGTTATTTCATCAGGAATAATTTCAACAAGTTTAAAACCTTCAGGCAAATTGATTCCTGTGGCGAAAATTTTAATTTTATTCTGTCCTTGAGTTACATTATTTAAATTTACCGGAATTTCAATGTTTGATATAGAATTGTTTAAAATATTTTTTGGGCCATGTAAAACTATTTTCACTGAAGATAAGTTATCTGAAGCATTTATTAAGGCTAAATTCTTAGGCAGGTTCTGATATTTTAATTTTGCCATATAGTCATATTGAACAGATTTTTGGCTGACAACGTAAAACCATAATAAAAACGCTATTAGTACGGCTAAAAGTTTCAGATGCCAATTTTCAAAAATATTGAATTTCAAAGCCTGCTCCTTTGTTTCAAAATATTAGGTTAACTAATATGGGTTGTCATTAACTCTTGTAAAAAATCTTCAGAAATATTGCTTACAAGTTTTCCTTTTATTGCTACAGATATGTTACCGGTTTCTTCGGAAACAATTATTACGAACGAGTCTGTTTCTTCGGCAATACCTAATCCTGCTCTGTGCCTTGTGCCGAAAGTTTTTTTCAATCCTGTATTATCTGAAAGGGGAAGAATACATCCTGCCGCAAGAATTTTATTGGAACTGATTATTACCGCGCCATCGTGTAAAGCGGTATTTTTGAAAAATATAGTGGATAACAATTCTATTGAAATATCTGAATTAAGTTCAACACCTGTTTTTGCGTACTCTTTTAATGAAATAGAATTTTCAATTACTATTAATGCGCCTGTTTTCAGTTTTGACAGCCTAACAGCAGTTTTAAGAAGTATTTCTTTTGCATTGCCGCTTATATCAGCGTGAAAAAATTTCTGCCACATTTCATTGTTTCCTATTCTAGCTAAAGCTTTTCTTATTTCTGCCTGAAATAATATTATGAATGTGAGAACCCATATTGATGCGAAATTAGTTAATAACCAGGCTATTGTGCGTAATTGAAATTTTTCTGCTACTAATGAAAAAATTAGTATTACACCAAGACCGAATAATACCTGAACCGCATAAGTACCGCGTATAAAAATAAATACTTTATACAGTACATACGATATAATCAATATGTCAATTATATCGTTTAAATTAGGCATTATAGCCAGTAAATAATTCATAACTAATTTTTAATTATAATTTCAGAAATTTTTTTTGTTAATTCTAAAGAAATTTTGTTTTCTTTAATATTATGAACTCTGAATATTGATGCTCCGTTTTTAAAGGCAAAAGAATTCGCTGTTGCTGTAGCCGTAATTCTTTTATCAATTTCTAAATTTAAAATTTTTCCTAAAAATGATTTATTGCTTAAACCTATTAAAATTCCAGTTCCGAATAATGACAGTTCATTCAGTCTTGCCAGAATTTCAAGATTGTGTTCAGGTGTTTTTCCGAAACCTATGCCCGGATCTATGATTATTGAATCTTTTGAAACGCCGCTGTTAACAGCAGTTTCGACAGCTCGGCCGAGAAAATCTATTATATCATTCATAAGATTATTATAAACCGGGTTTATCTGCATTGTTTCAGGTATTCCTTTAATATGCATAAGCACTAATCCTGCATTGTATTCGCGTGCGAGCTGAACAAAACGCGGTTCTTTTGTCAATCCTGAAATATCATTTATTATATCTGCTCCTTCATTTAATGCAGCATATACAACATTATATTTTGTGCTGTCTATTGATAACGCAGTGTCCGGAAATTTTTTTTTTAATTCTTTTATTGCAGGAATTACCCTGTTTATTTCTTCATTTTCATCAACAGGAATGGATCCTGGTCTCGCTGATTCTCCTCCTATATCCAGCATTTCAGCCCCGTCTCTTATTTCCTGTTCGGCAAATTTTAATACGGCATCTGTGTTATTATAAAATTTTCCGCCGTCATAGAATGAATCTGGAGTTATATTGATTATGGACATAAGGTGATAGTTGTTTTTTGAACAGTTGAAATTGAAATTTTTAAATCTCCAGTATTTTTCTCTTTTACTTATTAATTGCACTAATTGTTTTGCAAGCAAGTCAAGACCGAATTGCTGGAGCATTATTTTTTTTATTAAAATGTTTAACTGCTTTAAGCTGGCAATAATTAAGACAGTTCCTGTTTTAGTTATGTCTTCGGATACAATAAAATCTTTTGGAATAGCAAGATCGCCGCCGAGAGATAATAATTCCTGTTTCATTATTAATGCGGCAGGAACTCTGATTTCTCTGACTTCTATGCTGTACCCGCTGATTTTGTTTTTCATAATATTTATTCCTGCAGGATCAACCTCCAGAGAATATAAATATTTTATTATGTTTTCTTCTGAATTAAATTTTATAATTTTACTTATCATATTTTTTTTCTTAATAGTTCAAGAGCTTCCGTTCTTGTTCTTGAATCGGATCTGAATACTCCCCGCAGCGCTGAAGTGGCGGTGATAGTTCCGGGTTTTTTTATGCCTCTTATTGTCATGCATAAATGTTCTGCTTCTATGATAACTAAAACACCTTTTGGTT
>JAGOBX010000077.1 GCA_017999075.1 Candidatus Babelota bacterium
AATTTTTAGATTTTTTAATATCAAAAAAATATCTATTTATAATAACAAAATATAAGTTTTTCTTTATCTATATCTATTATTAAATAATTAAAAAATAAGTTTACAACTTACTGTATAAAAATCAAGGGTTTTATATTTTTAAAAAAAGATTAAATTTATCTTGAAAAAAAATCAATATGAATATATATTCAATCTTCGTTCTAATATATTTCCCAATTTTGTAAAAAATAAAATACATTATTTGGGTTGAAAAGTTAAACAATTATTTAAGCGGGCCGTAAATAAATGTCTAAAAATCCGTATAACCAATATAAAAAATCATCTATACAGACTGCAAGTCAGGGCAAACTAATACTCATGATGTATGACGGAGCAATTAAATTTTTGAATTTAGCTGTTGAAAATATATCTAATAAAAGATACGATATTGTAAATGTAAATATAATAAAAACTCAGGATATAATTACTGAACTTATGCTGGCATTGAATCTTGAAGTCGGCGGAGATATTGCTAAAAATTTATACAGCTTATATGATTATATGAACCGCCGCCTCGTTGAAGCAAATATTAAAAAAAATTCTGAAGTAGCAAAAGAAGTATTGAAACTTTTAACAGAACTCAAAGAAGCATGGGAAATAGTTGTTAGAAAAACAAATGAAGCTCAGCAGACAAAATATATTCAAAAAACTTTTGAAAATCAGGAAATTGATAGAAATGCTCCTGGTTCAGGCGGCATAAATTTTTCAGGATAATCAACAAATAAAACAATTTTCCAAAAATGAATCATTCCGAATATTTTGAAAAAAAAAAAATTATATTGGAACAGATTTCCAATTTGTTGAAAAAAGAACTTGCCTCTATTACAATGATTGATGAATTTGAAAAATTAACTGAAAATGAAAACGATTTGATAAATTCCTTAAAAAAACTGGATTTGAAATTTGATAATCATAAACTCACTGAATCTCAAAAAATAATTGTTGAAAATCTCATTGTTTCGATTTACAGTTTAAAACAGGAAATTATAAATAAATTCGAAAAAGAATTTGAAAATTTTCAAAAGAACAGTGTGTTTATACAAACAAGAAAAGATCTTGTAAACACTTATTTTCAAAAAGGTCCGGTTAATCCGCGTTTTATTGATAAGCTCAATTAGATGAATATTCAAAATTATTTAAACTCTGAAGTTTGTTCTAAAATAAAAAACAATATTGAACAGGCAGATAATAACGAAATATTTTTTTTAGGTATAACTAATTCCGATAAAATTGTAGAAAACATAAAAATTATTGCAAGAGGAAATAGTTTTTCAGTTCCTGCAATTCTAAAAGACTTATCAGCAGGGGATGTGGTGATTCACAATCATCCATCCGGTATTCTAATTCCTTCAGAAGCTGATATTTCTATAGCATCTCACTTGGGTCAATTTGGAGTGGCTTCCTTTATAATAAATAACACAGTCGATAATATTTATGTGGTGGTTGAACCTTTTGAAAAAGAAATTAAAAAAAAATTAAATATTTCTGAACTAAAAAAAATGTTTTCTGAAGAAGGATTATTAAGCTCATCTCTTGAATATTTTGAATACAGACCTCAACAAATTAAAATGACCGAAATCATATCTAAAGCTTTTAATGATGATAAAATAGCGTTTATAGAAGCAGGAACCGGTACTGGAAAAACTATATCTTATCTGATACCTGCTATATACTGGGCTCTGAATAACAAAGAAAAATGTGTTATAGCGACAAATACTATAAATTTACAGGAACAGCTTGTTAATAAAGATTTGCCTATGATTCAAAAATTACTTCCTTTAAAATTCAATTTCATTTTAGTTAAAGGCAGATCAAATTATATTTGCCTGAATAAATTTTATAAATCTTTTGGGCAGCAGGAGTTGTTTGACATTGATCAATATAAAACACAGATTGATAATATTTTTGAATGGCTTAAAGTAACAGAAGACGGTTCTAAAAGCGGATTAAATTTTATACCGGATAACAAATTATGGGAAAACATTTGTGCGGAAGCAGATAATTGTTTAAAAAATAAATGTAAATATTTCACCGAATGTTTTGTAAATAAAATTAGAAGAGAAGCTAATGCTGCTCATATATTGATAGTCAATCACCATATACTGTTGTCTGATATTGTACTTAAATTCGGGCAGAATAATTTTAAAATGAACGGCGTGCTCCCAGCTTATAAAAGAATAATATTCGATGAAGCTCATAATCTTGAAGATACAGCGACTAAACATCTCGGAATAGACATTTCCAGAATGTGGGTGACTAAAACCCTGAACTATTTATATAACGTCTTACATGGTAAAGAAAAGGGAGTGCTTCAATTTGTCAAAAATACTATTATATTCAAAACTAAAATTAAAAACAAGGATAAAATTTTAAATATATTCAGTCAAAAAATATTCCCATTAATTAATTTATTGAAAACAGATTCCGATATTTCGTTTGAAATTATTAAAAATTATTTTGCACGTATATCAAATAAAAAAGAGGCTTTTAAAGGTTTTAAAATAAGAATTACAAATAAAATAATTTCAACTTCAGAATATTTTGAAAATTGTGAAATAATAATTATTGAACTGATAAAACAATTATCCGAACTTATAAAATCAATTGATCTATTGTATAAATCATTTAAATTGGAAAGTGAAAATATTTCATCTGATTCTGATGATATAATAAAAAATGATATTCTTGTATGTAAAAATAAAATTGAATCTATTTATCTTTCATTAACCGGTTTTATTGAGCCGATGGATAAAGACAATACCGTACGCTGGATTGAATGCGATAATATCCAAAAAAAGGAAATCAGATTATATGCGGCGCCTATAGATATTTCTCAATTATTCTTCAATTCTATTATTATTCCTCATAAAACAGTAATATTTACATCTGCAACTTTGACTGTTAACAAAACATTTGATTTTTTTAAAAAAATTTTCGGGATTGAAATATTATCTCAAAACTCTATTTTGGAAAGCGTTCTTGATACGCCTTTCGATTATAAAAATCAGGCAATGCTTGTTATACCTTCAGATTTACCTTTCCCTGACGATTTGAATTTTACTGATGAAACAAATACTTTTTTAAAACAGCTTTTACTGATAAATGAAAGGAGTTCCTTTGTATTGTTTACCTCATATTCTCAACTGAAAAAAACTGCTGCTAATTTAAAAAGTGAACTTGAAGATTTTGATTTTAATGTTTATATTCAGGGCGAAAAACCACGAGGGATTCTTTTAGACTCTTTTAAAAAATTCAGAAAATCTGTTTTGTTTGCAACTGACAGTTTTTGGGAAGGGGTAGATGTACAGGGCGAAGCGCTTGAACTGGTTATTCTTTTTAAACTGCCGTTTAAGACTCCTGACGATCCGGTACTTGAAGCTAAAAATGAAATTCTGGTTAAAGCAGGAAAAAACCCTTTTTTTGAATATCAATTACCTAAAGCAGTAATAAAATTAAAACAGGGAGTTGGAAGGTTAATCAGAACCAAAACCGATTCTGGGATTATAGTTATACTTGATAAAAGAATAAAATGCAAAAACTACGGCAAAACATTTCTGAATTCACTTCCTGAAATGAAAACAGTTTATGATTCAGTAAATAACAGTTTGACTGCAATATCTGATTTTTTTCAAATTTAATGCGGATTATTTGGTTGGAAATTAGCTATTGAGTACTGAATTACCGCTTCATTAATACTCATAGATTCTATTCTCGTTCCGGTAGATTTTAATCCATTTTTCAAAAATGAAAGTTTGTCTGATAATACTTTCTTGGGCTGCATTTTTATAGCGCTCATCTGTGTATGCGGTTTCGGAATTACAGGATTTAACGAAACAATTAAATTAAAAGGACGTCCGCTGATACAAGTATAATTTTTGATAGCAGTAACTAATTTTATTATTCCTTCCAAATCAGATTTTTCTTCCTGTTCAAAACCATATAAAAAATAAAGTTTTATACGTGTTATTCCGTAAGATGCAGCATATCTTACTATTGTGTATAATTTATCAAAATCAATCTTTTTCCCTATGATTTTCTGCATTTTTTCCGAACCTACTTCAGGAGCTAATGTTAAGGTCTGCTGATTTGTTTTCGATATAAATTCAAGCATTTTTTCATTAATATCAGAAATATTCAAAGAAGAAAATGAAAACATAATACCCTTATCAATAAAATTTTTTAACATTTCTTCTATATCTGGATACAGTAATACAGCCGATCCTATCAATCCAACCTTTTTTATATTGTTTGAAATTAACATATTTACTATCGAATCGAATAACTCTCTGTTTATAAACCGTAATTTACCTCGTGTTGAACCTGTGCTGCAAAATGAACATTTGTAAGGACATCCTCTGCAAAGTTCTATAAGATATGTTGATGGAAATTGACTTGATTCAGATATTATTGAAGAATATGCTTTTATTTTTTCTGAAATATTTGGGGCATTTACTTTTAAGTGGGGGGTAAATATAAAATCATACTCTTCCATTATTGTTTTGATCGGTGTTCCTGATTTTACAGAATCAAGAATACTAATAAATTTTTCAGCTATACTCTCAAAATCTCCCATAACAACTATATCAGAAAATTCTTGCAAAACATAAGGATTTATAAAAGTCATTGCGCCACCTGAAATTATCACAGGTCTTTTTCTTATATTTTCCCTTCTGTCCAACGGATATAATTTTAATTTTTTCAATAAATCAGTTATCTTGAAAAAATCAAGTTCATACGAACTTGTAAAACCGATAAAATCAAAATCAGTTAAAAAACGCCCTGTTTCAAAACTAAAAAATTTTGAATCACTGGAATCTATATAATATCGTTCACAATTAACTGATTGCGATTCGTTCAGTATCCTGAATACAGTCTGATGACCTAAATTGGCAATTCCGAATTTGTAAGATTCTGGAAAAATTAATACTATATTGATTTTTTTTCCAAAATGAGAAAAGTTGCATAATAATTTTTCATTCATCTGATGCAACAGTGGTAATTGACTTATTTTTATAAAATTTGTTTTCGATAATAAAAAATATTACCGGCAAAAAAATTAAAATATATCCTGCACCGCATTTTAATTTAAAACTTAATTGAAGAGTTGAACTCAAAACACCAAAAATTATTCCATAAAATAGTTTTAATTTTTTGGAGGAGGGGAGAGAAAAACCATCGTCAAGTATAAATGTTAAAATAAAAATAAACGGACCTAATATAATAAAATTTTTTATATTGTTCAACCAATTCATATTTATTATATATCCTGAGTTTACAAAAAAATATATAGCAGGAGGAATAATATAACCGGCAACAGATGTAAAAATTATTCTGTATGAAATGGCTCTCAATGCAATTTGAAGAAATAATCCTATAAAAATCGCCATAATAAAAATTTCAGCAGGAGTTCCTAATGATAACCCGAGAAAAATACGGCTCCATTCAAAATCTTTACCGTATAAAAAATAATTTGCTACAGGCGTTGCTCCAGTAACTAAATCAGGATTGAAGTTCGAATAATTTTTTAACAGTAAAGATGGTTCTGGCAAAATATAATTTTGTTTATAAATAAAAAAAATATACGCCCAACCCATTATTAATGGATTTAAAAAATTTTTTCCGTTTTTTTTAAGAAAAACATAAAATGAACTGAATATGAAACTTCCTGTAACTGCTCCAGCTATAGGCATATGGGCAGGCATTAGTAAAGGAAAAATTATTATCATATAAACAAACAATAAATCCATGTTTTTATAAAAAATTTTGTTGCCTGTAAAAAGTTCTAACAAGCTGTATAAAATAATAGAAGTAGTGACAGAAACTGCCCATAAAATTAAAAATTGGCTTTGAAAAAAAATCATTGCTGATGAAATTAAAGGAAGTGTCGATAATATTTTGGTATTATTGACTCCTTCTGATTTTAATAAGCTATATAATTCTTTTTTCATTTATTATATATCCGACTTTTGTTTGAACAATCTTTTTAATTTATTAATCTTATACTGAAGCGCCTGACGCGATAACCCTAATTCTTTTGCGCACTGACTTTTATTATAATTGTTCTTTATTAAAATATCTTCTACTATTGATGCTTCTATAGAATCTATTTTCAGTTCGTATTTACTGCTTGAATCATTGAATTTATAATCTTCTATATTAAAATTTACAGATGATTTTAATAACTCCGGCAAAGATTGCAAATGAATTTTATCTCCTTCCTCAACAAGCATGCAATGTTCTATTATATTTTGAAGTTCGCGTATATTGCCAGGCCAATTATATTTGTTGAATAAATCCATAACACTATCTTCTGTATCTTTAATCTGTTTGTTAAATTTCCTGTTGAATTTATCAATAAAATGATGCACTAACTGATTTATGTCGCTCTTGCGTTCACGAAGCGGTGGAAGATTTATTAAAAAAACTGCGAGGCGGTAATACAAATCTTTTCTAAATAAACTTTTTTCTATCATTTGATGCAAATCCCTGTTCGTCGCCGCAATAATTCTGACATCTGTTTTTATTTCCGCAGAACCGCCAACCCTTAAAAATGAATTGCCTTCTACTACTCTTAATATTTTTACCTGCAAATCAAGCGATAACTCACCTATTTCATCTAAAAATAAAGTCCCTCCGTCAGCTATTTCAAAATATCCAGCTTTTGATTTAACTGCTCCTGTAAACGCTCCTTTTACATACCCGAACAATTCACTTTCAAGCAAGTTTACAGGAATTGCGCCGCAGTTTACTGTAAGAAAATTTTTATCTTTCCTCAAACTATGTTCATGAATTGCTTTAGCAACCAATTCTTTACCTGTACCGCTCTCTCCTGTTATTAATACAGTCGAAGTAGTTGGCGCAACTTTTACAATCAGATCTTGTATTTCCTTTATTTTTCGGTCAGTTCCTATAATATTTTCAAAACCAGCCATCGCCTTAATATGTTCTTTCAATAAAACATTTTCAACTAACAGTTTTCTCTGGGAAATTGCTTTCTCAATAATTAATTTTATAGCATCGCTTTTTACAGGTTTTGCTATAAAATCAAATGCACCGTTTTTTAAAGCTTCTCTTGCAGTCTGCCACGATGAGTATGCTGTTATAATTACTACAGGAATATACGGATAATTTTTAACTATAAAATCAAGTATTTCAAATCCACTCATATCAGGCAAATTAATGTCGCAGAGAATAACATCAATTTCAACAGACTCGCATAATTTTATTGTTTCTTTTCCTGATGAAGCAAAAATTGTTTTATAATCGGTTTCATCTGAAAGTAGTATCTTAAGATTTTCCTGAACACTTTTTTCATCATCTACAATCAGTACATTGTATTTCATATTTCAATTCTATATTTATTATATTAGATTATGTTACAAAATTAAAATTATTCTGATTTTCTAAAAAATAATCTGGATTTTTAAGTTTTAATTATTAAATTTAAATATATAATATGATACTGTGATAAGTCAAGGAAACTTTTTTGATTTTTCGAAAAATAATAACAAACCTGATTTGATGCATAACTGAATTATTGTTAATTTTTTATTACTTGTACCGATGGAATTATTAAAACTTCGCTGAATTGTATTTCTGTTTCTATTGATTTTTTCAATTGATTTATAAGATATTGAATCTCTGACATTTTTTTTGTCAAATCAAACTCTAAAAAAATCTCAATAAAAATATTATGCCCCACACGTCTTGACCTTATTCCATGAAGTTGAGTGTATGAATCATAATATTTCACAAGCTGTTTTAATATTATTATTTGGATAGATTCCTTGACCTTTTTACTGACGCTGTATTTATGCCATAAATATGCATCAAAACTTACCATGCATGCGTTTAATGCGTATAAATAAGTTACCCAGTTAAAATTACCAAAATAATATTTGTGAACTATCCCGAATAAATATCCTAATATTATTATATATAAAAAAAATATGCTCTTACCTTCGACATTTTTTATACGTAGAGTTTTTGATATTGATATAGGCCAACTAATTCCAAAACATAACAGCATACCTATTTCAAAATAACTCATATTATTTCACCGCATTTTAAAACCATAATGAAAGCTGTTCCTTGTTTTTTAATGCTGACAGCATGCTCATTCTAAAATGTTTCGTGTCTCCTGCAATTTTTTTTATTATGCTGTTTACATATTCTCTTTTTGTTTTTCCTGTAACAGGACATTTATTTTTAAAAACAGGCATATTATAGCGTATTGATGCTGAATGAATTTTTTCTTCATTCAAATATATCATGGGTCGTATCATATATATATTTTTTTGCGAAAGATATGTTACCGGTTCAAAAGTAGCTATTCTCCCCTCATATATCATATTCATAAACAGTGTATTTACAGCATCGTCAAGATGATGACCTAATGCAATTTTATTAAAATTAATTTTTACTGCATTGTCCGCAATAATGCCTTTTCTCAATCTCGAACATAAAGAACACGGATATTTCACCGGTTTATCTATAAAAATCTGATTATAAATATTGGTTTTTATAAATGTATACGGAATATCTATTTTTTTTAAATATTCCAATAATTCAGTATAATCCATATCTGGAAAATTATTATCTACTATTACCGAATGAAGTTCAAAAGATCTTTTTAAGTAATATCTCAATTGTATAAGGCAATTTATCAGTACTAAACTGTCTTTTCCTCCTGAAACGCCTACAGCTATCCTGTCTCCTTCATTAATCATATTATAATCTATGCATGCTGCTTTTACAGCTCCTAATATCTTTCTCATATTTTTATTTTTTTATGATTTATTTTTTTGGAAGTTTGGCATTATATTACACTACATATCTCCCAAGGTGGTCAAACGGGTATCCCCGTTTGACCGGAATAAGGTATACAAATAAGTTCGTGTAAACAGCTTTTGGGAGGGAAACTGTTTATACAATATATTTTATCGGCGTTTTTTTGAAATACTTTAAAGATTTTTTTTTTATGTGGGTAACTCTTTTTTTAAGAACAGGTTAATCCCCTATAATTTTAACAAGAACCCGTTTTTTACGGCGACCATCAAACTCAGCATAAAATATTTGTTCCCATGGTCCAAAATCAAGTTTTCCATTTGTAACCGCAACAACCACTTCTCTTCCCATTATAGTACGTTTAATATGTGCGTCTCCATTATCTTCACCTGTCATATTATGCTTATAATTAGAAAGTGGTTCGTGTGGAGCAAGATGTTCAAGAAATTTATCAAAATCATTTATTAATCCGTTTTCATTATCATTTATATAAACGCTTGCAGTAATATGCATTGCATTGACAAGACATAAACCCTCTTTAATTCCTGATTTTTTTAAAATTTCTTCTACTTTCTCTGTTATATTAATATATCCTCGGCGCTGTTGTATGTTAAACCATAATTCTTCCCGGAATGATTTCATTTTATTCTCCTGGCATTTTATTATCTTTAATTTTATTCTTAAGTCCTACATAACCATTCCGCCATCAACTATAAGAACCTGACCAGTAATATAACCGGATTCTTCCGAAGCTAAAAATGCTACTGCGTTAGCAATATCTTCTGGTTCTCCCAGTCGTTTAAGCGGAATCATAGTTTCAAGACGATGCCGCTCAGTTTCCGGCAATTTCTCTGTCATAGCAGTTTTTATGAATCCTGGGGCTACGGCATTGCATGTAATATTCCTTGAAGCCAACTCTTTAGCTGTTGATTTGGTCATTCCTATTATCCCTGCTTTTGATGCTGAATAATTCAATTGACCCGCATTTCCCATTACTCCGATAACAGAAGATATATTTATTATTCTGCCCCACCTGTTTTTCATTAATATTCTCGCTCCGAATTTAATACAATTAAAAACACCTTTTAAATTAATATCTATAACTTTATCCCATTCTTCTTCCGACATTTTTATTATTAAATTATCACGGGTAATTCCAGCGTTGTTTACTAAAATATCTATTTTTCCAAAATCCTCAACAACCTGTTTGAATAAATTTTCTGTTTCTAAAAACTTCGATATATCCGCTTTATACGGACGCGCTGATATTCCCAAACTTCCAAGTTCTTCTGATGTTTTTTGAGCATCTTCAAGAAGAACATCAACTATTGCTATATTAACCTTTTTTGACGCAAGTTTAACAGCTATTGATTTACCTATGCCTCTGGCACCGCCTGTTATTAAAGCTACACGACTTTCTATATTCATAAATAATCACCATCCATTATTTTATTGCAGATTCATATTTCAACTTTTTTGAATATTTTTAATTTGCCGACACGTTCCGAAATTTGTTCATTAATTTTTTTAGTACATATGTTTTCTGCCACACGTACTGCATTTTTTATAGCATTACCCGAAGATCTTCCATGACAAATTATACAGTATCCATTCACTCCAAGAAGAGGCGCACCGCCATATTCAGAATAATCAATTGTTTTTTTAAATTTTTTAAAAAAAGGTTTGAGTAAAAATGCGCCTATTTTATAAATAAACTTTTCATTTATTCCTGAACGAATCATCCCAAATAATGTTTCTGCAAGCCCTTCAGATACTTTTAAAACCGTATTTCCAACAAATCCATCGCAAACAACAACATCAGTTTTACATTTATATATATCCCGGCCTTCGACATTACCGTAAAAATTATCAAGATTTGATTTCAATAATTCAAATGAAGATTTAGCAAGTTCATTACCTTTAGTATCTTCTTCCCCTATATTAAGCAGCCCTACAGTAATATCAGGTTTGTTAAGAACAACTTTAGCATATTCGGTTCCCATCATTCCATAATGAAGTATGTGTTCCGGAGTACAGTCAACATTGGCTCCTACATCCATTAAGATTGTTGCACTCATTTTAGCG
>JAGOBX010000078.1 GCA_017999075.1 Candidatus Babelota bacterium
TTCAAATACCATAAAGGACGTGTTTGAATATTATTCTCTGAAAAAATATTCATTAATTCAATATTGTTATAAGCATATATTCCTTTTTCAATTATTATAGAATAAAACCAATAATTCGGCCTGGTTCCGGCCGGAGGATCTATAAACTTTATCCCATTAATATCATTCAATCTATTTTTATATAATTCATAATTATATTTTTTCTTTTCAATAAATTTTTCAAGCAGTTCCATTTGAGCTGCGCCTATAGCAGAAAGGACATTCGTCAATCTGAAGTTATACCCTATTTCGTTATGTACAAATTTATTTTCATCATCTTTAGCCTGAGTAGTTAAATACCTGATTTTATCTGCATATTCCTCATTATCCGTTACTACCATACCTCCGCCGCCGGTAGTAATTATTTTATTTCCATTGAATGAAAAAACGCCTATATCCCCTATTCCGCCGGTGTATTGATTTTCAAGTTTTCCTGAAGTATAATAAGAACCTAAACTTTCGGTTGCGTCTTCTATTATTTTCAAATTATATTTTTCTGCAATTTCAAGCAAATGTTCCATATTACATGGATTTCCAAAAATATGTACAGGCAGAACAGCCTTTAATATTCTGCCGGAATTTTTATTAATCAAACCTTCAGAACTCATTCTACATTGAGTTTTACAAAATTTTTCTAACTTTTCGGTATCAATATTCAAATAATCATCACAATCCATAAAAACAGGCTCGGCATTCAAATATTTTACAGCATTAACGGGAGCAATAAATGTCAATACAGGAACAATAACTTCATCATTATTTCCAACTCCGGCAACCTTCAGCGATATTTGAATTCCAGACGTTCCGTTAATGCAGGCTACTGCCCTTTTAGTTCCAATGTATTCGCAAATTTTCTTTTCGAATTCATTCACAAAAGGTCCTACAGAAGATACCCATCCTGTATCAAGACATTTTTTAACATATGTCCATTCATTTCCGGAAATATTAGGAACAGACAATGGTATAAATTTATTTTTATCATTATCAGACATTGTATATCCCGGATTTATAATTTTTTAAATTCAATTTCATCCATTCTATTGTTTCTGTTAATCCCGAATCTAAAGAATATTTCGGAACCCAGCCAGTGATATTTTTTATTTTACTATTATCAGCAAACAACCTTTCAACTTCGCTTTTTTCAGGACGTTTACGTTCTTCTGTTTGTTCAACAATTATTTCTTCCCCGATCAGCATACTGATTTTTTTCACAAGGTCATTTATTGAAATCTCGAATTTAGAACCAGCATTTATAATTTCTCCGACAGTATTTTCAGATTCCGCTATTTTTAAAAAAGCTTCAGCCGTATCTTTGACAAAAGTCAAATCCCGTGTTGGAGTCAATGACCCTAAAGAAATTTTTTTTCCCCCTGATAAAATCTGAGTTATAACAGTAGGGATAATTGCTCTTGAAGATTGACGCGGGCCATACGTATTAAATGGTCTTATTATAGCAACAGGCAGATCAAACGACCTGTAAAAACTTAAAGCTAAAAAATCTGCTGCCGATTTTGTTGCCGCATATGGAGATTGAGGATTTATAGGATGCAGTTCAGTTATAGGAACAAATTGTGCTGTTCCATAAATTTCACTTGTCGAAGTATGGACAATTTTTTTTAAATTCAAATCCCGGGCAGCATTAAGAATATTTAACGTCCCCTTTATATTAACCTCAAGATATGCGTCAGGTGAATAATACGAATAAGGTATCCCTATTAAAGCTCCAAGATGAAAAATAATATCCGTATTTTTTACCGCATTTTTCACTGCATCGTAATCGCGCAAATCTCCGACAAATATTTCCATTTCATCTTTATACTTTGAGTATTCAAGCCAGCCCCAGTCATTTTTCGAATTATACCTGACAAAAGCCTTTACTTTATATCCGCGTTCAACCAGAAGTTCAGACAAATGGCTTCCGATAAATCCTGCTGCTCCAGTCACTAAAACTTTACAATTTTTCATATAATTTATTTCCTTGTCCAAAATAATATTTTAAATAATAATGCGTCAGGCCGCCGGACTTTTTTTTAATAATAATCCTAATGCAAAACTCAACGAAAATTGTGAAGATGCGATCTCCCAGTGATCTTCAGTCCATCCGGCCAGATGAAAAAAAATAAAAATCCATAAAAATGCAGAGCCCGGAAACACATCAATTTTTCTTTGATTCTCCTTCAGGAAAACATATAAAATCCCTGCCCAAAAAAATATATAAATAATTATGCCTGTTATTCCGTATTCAATATAATAATTTAACATAATATTATGCGCGTTTTTAGGCAAAACTTCAACTATATTGTTTTGTTTTAAAGCCTCAGAATATCTGTTTGTTCCATATCCTTTTAAAAAAACTTTCCAATTTTGAAATATTATTTTCCAGCCTACTGTTCTGCCGTTAAATGAACTCATATTATCAAAATTATATCTGTTTTTTATCCCGTCAAACAAAAAATAAGAAGGAATAAAAATAATTATTCCGCCAATAACCAGACAAACAATACTTTTTCTTATTTTCCTGAACCATAACAACACTGCGGAACTGACAACTAAACTTATTAGAACTCCACGGCTTCCGCTGAACAAAATCCCGATAAATATAATTAGTGCTGCAAAAAAAATCACGCCTTTTGTTTTAATTGTCAAATATGAATAATTATGAATTATATATGTTATCAAAAATATTAGCGCTATTCCAAGTTTAAATGAATACCTTATATGATGCTCGCCGGCAATTCCGTTTAAATAATATTGATTTTCAAAAACAGAATAAAAATCGGAAAATAAATCAATTGAAAAAAATAGTCCTGATAAACTTATTAAAATGCTTAAAAATCCGGCTATTGAAAAACAGAATAACGCATTTTTAACAACTGACGGTTCTTCTTCAACCGATTTAACCATCAAAAAAATTAAAATAATTTTAACAAGATGCCTTACAAGCTTAAAATTTGCCGGAGGAAACGCAAAAAAATTTATTATAAATAATCCGGCTGAATATATTATGAAAATTTTCAGTAAAGCGAATCCTGTATTGTTATCGAATATTCTCCATTTGTATTTGATTATCAATATTGCAAGCAGCAGATAAAAACAAATATTGGTAAAAGCTATGCCGAAAAACATAGAAATACCGCATAACGAAACTGCAAAAACAATCATAATTTAATATTTAATTTATAAGATCAATTTTTATAGTATTCTTTATACCATTTTATAAATTCTGCTATTCCTTTTTCAATCGATGTGGATGGTTTGAATCCTGAATCCCTTACGAGGTCATCAACATCCGCAAAAGTAGCAGGAACATCTCCAGACTGAATAGGCAAAAATTTTTTAACTGCAGGTTTGCCAAGAGCTTTTTCTATTGCAGAAATAAAATCAAGGAGTTCTACAGGATTGTGATTTCCTATATTGTAAAGTTTATAAGGCGCAAAACTTGTAGCCGGATCAGGATTTAATCTATCCCAGTTTTCATTCGGCAAAGGAATATTCAACATCACTTTCGATATTCCTTCAGTTATATCGTCTATATATGTAAAATCACGTTTCATCTTACCATAATTAAAAACATCTATAGGTTTATTCTCAAGTATTGATTTTGTGAATAAAAACAAAGCCATATCAGGTCTGCCCCATGGCCCATACACTGTAAAAAACCTTAATCCTGTAACAGGAATTTTATATAAACTTGAGTAAGTATGCGCCATTAATTCATTAGCTTTTTTAGTGGCTGCATATAAAGAAACCGGATGATCAACATTTTGATGAACCGAAAAAGGCATATTTGAATTGCCTCCATAAACAGAACTTGAAGAAGCATAAACAAGATGTTTAACTTTATTATGACGGCATCCTTCAAGGATATTCAAAAAACCGGTAATATTGCTGTCAATGTATGCATAAGGATTTTGCAACGAATATCTTACTCCTGCCTGAGCAGCAAGGTTTATCACAATATCAAAATCATTTTTTTCAAATATTTCCAAAATCGTTTTTTTATCACTTATGTCAAGTTTCAAAAAATTAAAATTATTATTTTTCCTCAATATATTCAGTCTGTCTTCTTTCAATTTAACATCATAATAATTATTCAAATTGTCAATTCCAACAATATTATACCCGCGTAAACATAATTTTTCAGATAAATGGAATCCTATAAAGCCAGCAGCACCTGTAATTAATATTTTTTTCATATTTTTCAAAATTTCCTTAATTTTATAGTATTTCTTCAAACAAAAATCTATATTTAAATATACAATATATTCAATTTTATATTAGCCGAAACATAATATAAATTAAAATATATAAAGTTTATAGAATACTACAATTCAAGATATAAATCAATACAAAATAAATAATGTTAATGCAGGATTTTAATATTGCATTATTCAAAGAATTATTATAAACTTATATTAATTATTTTTAAATACAGTAATCTTACAGGATTAGACAAAAAAAATATTTTTAAGGAAGGATAATATTATGTTATTTGCAGAAGGAAACCAAAGGGTATATTTATACCAAAAACACAGAGTTTTACAATTTTTAAATGAAATTAATTCTAAAACTAAAGTTTTAATTGCGTATCACGGAGCTGCAGCTGGAGAGATTGCTGCGTTGGGAATAATTAAATTTCTGCAAAAGAAAAAAAATAAAAATTTCACATTATTCAATTTCGCCGAGCTAAGAATAAAAGAATTTGAGGTGTTAAAATCAAAAATAAAAACTAAAAAAATTGATAAATTAATAATTTTAGAAGGATTCGGACTTCCTGACTGTTATGCCGAATTCAATGATATTGCAATCAACATAGATTCTCATTTTAATGATAAAGAAGTTATAACAAATTTTCTAAACCCAATAGCGGCAAAATTCACACCGATTCCTTCTGTAAGTTTAGTTGTATATGATTTATTGAAAGAATACATTCCGCAAAAATATAAATGGCTGATCGCCGTAAGTTCGATAATAGATTATAATAGCGAAGCAGCGCAATTAATAATACAGGATGAAAAAGACAAAGTAAAAAAATTACCAGACATAAAATATACTTTTTGGGCATGTCAATATAATGAAACCTGGGGAAACAAAATCATTGAAAAACTGATTGAAAATCCATCTGTAAACATTCTTGAAAAAGATGAAGAATTATTAAAACGCAGAAAAGAGTTTTTAAAACGAATTGACGAACATATAGAAATAATAAAATCAAAATATAAAAAAGGTCCTGTTTATTACGAAGTTAAAAGCGATACTTTCCGGCTTACCAGTCCATTAGCATCGTTTCTTCTTGACATATATCCTGACAAACTTATATTTATAGTTGAAAAATTTGAAAATTCCGATATTGTCAGAATATCAGCCAGATATAAAAACGAAGAAGTTAATCTCGGAAAAATTTGTCAAAAATTAGCTAAAAATTTTAAAGATACAGATGCTATCGGATATAAAGAGACAGTAAGTTTCAGAACAAAAACTAAAATGGTAAAACAAATTTTTGAAAAATTAAGTCAATATTGCTGATTTTTTTTACTGGTGATTTTTTATGATAAGAGCAAGCATTATAGGAGCTAGCGGTTATACTGGCCTTGAATTGTTAAGGATATTATCAAATCATCCTGATGTTAAAATAACAAATGTTACATGGAGTCAGGACAAAACAGAAAATATTTCCAAAATATTTCCGGGATTAGCAAAAATAATAGATTGTGATTGCAGCAAACCTGATATTCAAAAAATCGGAAAAACTTCAGATGTAGTATTTTTAGCAGTTCCTCATGTTACAGCCATGGATTATGCGGAAAAATTATTTGAATACAATGTTAAAATTATTGATTTAAGCGCTGATTTCCGGTTAAATGACCCTGGAATATATGAATACTGGTATAAAGAAAAACATAAATGTCCTCATTTACTGAATTCTGCTGTTTACGGACTTCCTGAATTATACCGCGATAAAATCAAAAATTCAAAACTGATAGCAAATCCAGGGTGTTATCCCACTTGTTCCATACTGGGTTTAGCTCCATTGCTGAAAAATCTGATTATTGACGACGATATCATAATTGATGCAAAATCAGGTGTTTCAGGAGCAGGAAAAAAGTTAAGCGACAGGACTCATTTTTCTGAAACAAACGATAATTTTTTAGCATACAGCCTGAGTCACAGACATTTGCCTGAAATTGAGCAGGAATTGAATAAAATCAGCGAAGAACCTGTAAACCTAACTTTTATTCCGCACCTGATACCTATCAATCGCGGAATGTTATGCACAATTTATGTTAAGCCTCAGCAGCCAGCAGATGAAAACAGCATATATAACATATATAACAATTTTTACCATAATGAACATTTTGTGAGAATTGTTCCAAACAATACTTTACCTGAAACAAAATTTGTCAAATATTCAAATTTTTGCGATATAGGAATTCATTATGACAAACGTTCTGAAACAATTATTATAATAAGCTGCATTGATAACATATGTAAAGGGGCTTCAGGCCAGGCAGTTCAAAATATGAATATTATGTTTAATCTAAAAGAAACTTCAGGATTAAATTTTTGCGGAATATATCCTTAAAAATTTTAGTATATCATATTATTATCCGGAATTTTAAAATTATAAACGGATTAAAAATTATTTCAAATCGCATTTATCAGTAAATTTTAAAGACGGTTTGGTATTATCATTCTTACGGAGTTTTATGTGTTCATCTTCATAATCATTATTTAATTGACAGCGCCATGAAAACAGCCGACGCTGTAAAAAAAGCTTTTAAAGACAATCAACCTGCAATTGCAGTTACAGATCATAATCTTGTTTCGCTTCATATTAAATTCTATAATGAATGCATTAAATATAAAGTTAAACCAATCTTCGGATGTGAATGCTATTTTGTTGACGATGCTGATTCAAATTTAATATTAAATGACAAAAATAAAGAACATATTATTATTATCGCAAAAAATTCTACAGGATTGGCTAATTTATACAAATTAGTTTCTCACAGCCGTATAAAATATCCTCTTAAAGAAAAAACTTCATTGGTGGATTGGAAACTTCTTGAACTTTATAAGTCAGGTTTAATAGTAACAAATGCCTGTATTTACGGAGTAGTGGCAAATCAAATAATGAAAAACGGGAATTATAATTCACGCGCCGAAAAATTTTTAAAATTGTTTGGAGATGACTTTTATTTTGAAATAGGATATCATTATTTTCCTGATCAGCGTTATGCTAATTTAAAAATAATAGAACTTGCCGAACAATTTGGAAGAATTCCGATAATAGTGAATGATTGCCATCATCTATCCAAAGAAGACTGGTATATTCAAAGCATGATTTTCAGAAAAAGTTTCAATATAAAAGACAATAGTTTTGCCTCTGAAACACAGGACAGTTATCTAAAAAACGAAAAAGAAATGATCGAGCTCGGATATGACAGAAAATTTTTAACTGAAACCGTTCTGCTTGCAGATAAAGTTGAATTAATAAACCCTGTTAAAACGCTAACAGAATATTCGTCTGATTCTTCAATTATAAAACATGAATCGGAAACTAAATTAGGCAATTATTGCCTTGCTTCTGATTTATCCCGTATTTCACCAAAAGAATCAATTAAAATTTCTTCAGAATATTTCGGAATTGATGAAAACGAAATTTTAGAAATTTCATCTAAAATAGACCAGCACGCTTCATTAGCGGAAAATTTCGAATCAAATCTTGAATTAAGAAATTATCTTGAAAATAATCCTATGGTTAAAGAAGCGGCTTTTAAACTCGAAGGAATAGTTACTGACATTATTCCTGATTTTGACAAAGTCATAGTTAATAATACAGGAATACTTCCTTTGACAACCTGTCATAAAATGATGGCAATGTCCCAATTATGTTCTGAAGATTTAAACGGTATTGCTGAAATAAAAAAAACAGCCGAGGTAGAAAAAATAAAAATATTCGTTGATAAGCTTTCCATATTTTCTTGCGCATTAAAAAATTACGACAACGATGACAACAACAATGCAGTCAAAAAATTTTCCGAACTTGAAAATGACACAGAATTCGGAGATACAGTAAAATATTATACTGCCAATGCGTATTATTTCAATAATAATTTCAAAAAAGCCGGAGATTATTATAAAAATATAATCAATAAAAATTTTGATGATGAAAAAAAATACTGGATGCTTAATTATTATGGATGGATAAATTATAAATATTACAAAGATGTATATGAAGCTGAAAATCTTTTAAAAAAAGCAATCTCAATCTGCAATACTAAACCAAATGCTTATTATTTGCTCGGAATAATATATTTTGATAACAAAGATTTTGAAGCTGCAAAAGAAAATTTTTTAATTTTCATAAAAAATGCAAAGAAAAAAGATAAAACCAAAGTAAAAAAATCAAAAGAATTTATTGAAAAAATTAATATTGCCGTATCACGGAACAATTCTATTCAGAATTCATAATTTTCAGGATGTTTTTTTAAGGAAGGATGATATTAAATGAAAATTTTAACTATAAACAGCGGAAGTTCATCGCTTAAATTTAAAGTTTTCAATATGGCAACTGACCAGCTTCTTGCAAAAGGATTATGTGAAAGAATAGGACTTTCAGAAAAAGGTTCTGATTTAAATTATAAAAATATTGTTTTAAATAAAACCAAAACAGAAACCATACCTGCCACATCTCATTCAGAAGTTCTTGATTATATATTAAAACTCTTTATAGACAAAGATTACGGGTTTCTCGAAAACATTGATGAACTTATAGCCGTAGGTCACAGGGTATTGCACGGAAAAGATGTTTATGGAGATTCCACTTTAGTCACAAAAGAAGTCATAGAAATTTTAAAAACTTTTATTGAACTCGGTCCTTTACATATGCCGGCTAACATACGCGGAATAGAAGCATGTATGGAAATTATGAACAATAAGCCTATGGTCGCAGTATTTGACACATCGTTTCATCAAACAATGCCGGCCGAAGCTTTTATGTATGGAATTCCTTATGAATACTATACAAATTACGGAATACGCAGATACGGTTTTCATGGAACTTCTCATAAATACGTAACTCAAAAAGCAGCAGAATTAACAAATAAACAGATAAAAGATATGAATCTTATTACTCTGCACCTCGGAAACGGGTCAAGCATAACAGCTGTAAAACGCGGAAAGGTTATTGACACATCTATGGGGTTCACTCCTCTTGAAGGAATAATGATGGGAACCAGATCAGGAGATTTAGATCCTGCCATAATACCGTTCTTACTTCATAAACTTAATTGCGACTGGTCAGATATAGACAGGATACTTAATAAAAAAAGCGGACTGCTCGGATTGTCGGGATTAAGCAATGACATGCGCGATATCATGGAAAAAAAACATGGCGGCGATGACCGCGCTAAAATAGCTTATGACGTATTTGTCTACAGAATAATAAAATATATCGGTGCTTATTATACTGCTATCGGAGAAAAACTTGATGGTATAATATTTACTGCAGGGATAGGAGAAAATGCTATTGATTTGAGAACTGATGTTTGCTCAAGGCTGTCAGTTTTCGGAGTAAAACTTGATGTTGAAAAAAACAAAATAATTTCGAATTCTGCAAGACTTATAAGTTCAGCAGATTCGTACATAGACATTTATGTAATTCCTACTGACGAAGAATTATTGATTGCAAAAGATACGTATGAGATTTATAAAAAAATCACAGATTAAACCAATAAAAATTAATGCAGTATCTAAAAATACATTTAAGGTCAATTATTATATTTCTTATGGTTAATATACAAAACAATGGAAAAATTATTTATAATTGATTCGCATTCATTGATTTACAAAGCATATTACGCAATTCAAAATCTTACCGATTCAAAAGGAAACAGCACTAACGCAGTTTATGGTTTTATTAAAATGCTTTTAAAAATTATTGAAATATACAATCCTGATTATCTGGTTTCAGTTTTCGATGCGAGCAAAAAAACATTCAGAAATGAATTATATGCTGATTATAAAGCAACGAGACAGGCTACGCCCCCTGATTTAATTCAGCAATTCAGCGTTATAAAACAAATAATCGAAAAAATTAATGTACCTGTGATTCAGCTTGCAAATTACGAAGCAGACGACATCATAGGGACATTTGCAAAAAAATTCAGTTCACAATACAGCGTATATATAATTTCCGGAGATAAGGATTTGACTCAAATTGTAGACGAAAATATAACTATACTGAATACAAAAAAAGGAATTTTGGAAATCGATCTTATAGACAAAAATGCAGCGGAAAAAAAATACGAAATTAAACTCCGTCAATTTACTGATTACCTTGGACTTATCGGAGATTCATCAGACAATGTTCCCGGAGTGAAAGGCATAGGTCCTAAAACTGCCATCAAATTGTTGAATCAATTTGATTCTATAGAATCCATTTATAAAAATATTAGCCTCGTTTCGCCGGAATCCTTGAAATCAAAATTGATAGAAAATAAGGAAATGGC
Source organism: Candidatus Babelota bacterium (assembly GCA_017999075.1). Lineage (GTDB taxonomy): Bacteria > JAGOBX01 > JAGOBX01 > JAGOBX01 > JAGOBX01 > JAGOBX01. Next base: position 10,554 of record JAGOBX010000078.1, read on the forward strand.
GTTTTTAAGCAAAACACTAGTTACTATAAATATTAATTCTCCGGTTGAACTCCATTTGACCAGATTTAATAAACAAAATATTGTCAATCTTAAAGAAACTTTTGAAAATCTCGAATTTTATTCACTTATAAAAGAATTAAATTTAACAGTCGGAAGCGGTAAACAATTTAATTCATGCGAATCTAACCAGCCTGAACAATCTCCTATTCTTCAAATAACAGAACTTGAATCTGAAAATACTCTTGAAAAAGAACTGAGCGGCACAAGTGAATTATTCTTATATTCTTCAAAATTGAATTTAAAAAAAGTTCTGTATATTTTTATGCCAACCAAAATTTTATACTTTTATCC
>JAGOBX010000079.1 GCA_017999075.1 Candidatus Babelota bacterium
TTAAAAAATACAGGCAATTCAAATGTTTCTATAATTACATTTAACGTAATTGAAAAGAACAATGATAATAAAATAGAAAACAATAGAATGCAGAATTTAGCTGATTCATATAAATACAATATCAATGATATTGAAAATTTATTTGCGTTAAGATTTGAAAAAATTAAAGATAATAAAATTTTAAATAAAATAAATTTAATAGATAAATAAATTCTTAGGGGGCCATAATGTTTCGTAAATCAAGTATAATTTGTTTAATAATATTTTTATTAGGTATTATTTTATTCGGCAGTAATAAATCTGCAATCGGTGCGTCAAATCAATTGTTTGATATGGGAAAATCTTATTATGACGCGGGAAAGTTTGATGAGGCGGTTAGTATATTAAAGAAAGCTTTTGATGAGGATCCTACAAACGATAAGATTCTTGATTTACTGGTAAATGCTATGGTAAAATCAGAAAAATCCACCTCCACAAAAAAAACAGCAGATGAGAAAAAAGATGATATTTTAAATAAATCATCGATTGATCAGCAACAGGCGAAATCATCATTAGACAGATCTGTATTAGAAGGATTAAAAAGCGAAGAATCCAATAAATCTACAAAAGAGTCTGTTGAATTGAAAAATCAAAATATAGAAGGAACGGAAAACATTCGGAAATCAGAAAATGCTGTTTCTGTAAGTCAGCCGGCAGTAACCATTCCAGTGAACTTAATGCAATTAAATAATGCAGGCGGGAAAATTCTTGTTTTTGAACAGACTGACCGTAATAAATCCGTATTTGCTGATAAACCGGCAATTTCAAAAATTGAAACTGTTATTTTCAGCGATATAACAAGATTTATTATTGAAACAACGCAGCAGGTAAATTTTGTTACTGAAAAACTTCCTAATCCTCCAATGTTAGTAATTGATTTGCTTGATACTGTGGATAATTTACCACGCGGAAAAAATTTTCCTGTAAATACCGGAATCATAAAAAAAATCAGGCATTCGCAATATAGAGAAATCCCGGCTAAAACAGCAAGGATTGTAATTGATCTTACAAATTGGAAAAATAACACTTATACTGCAACTAAATCAGACAATAAAATCATTGTAGAGCTTGTTAATCCTGTAAGCATTCCAGGAGTAGGGCAATCTAATGTTATTGCTTCATCTCAAAAAAATATATTATCTCCTCAATCAAATGTACAGCAACTTAAAAAAGAAAAAATAGACATTGAAATTTTGTCATATGGGAAAAAACAGGTAACTGGTTCTTTGTGTGAACAGCCGATAAAACTTAAAGTTACAAAAAATGGAAAACCGGCTGATGGAGAAAAAGTGATTTTTGAATCGTTGACACCTTCAGCAGGATTTAAGATATTTGACAGAATATCTTCGACAATTGAAGCAGCAGTAAATAACGAAGGTTATGTTGTTATAGAAAATTTTTATTCAAGACCTGTTCAGGGAGAAAATCAAATAAGGGTTTATGCGGTTAATGACAATAGTTCTTTAAAAAATATAGTAATAGAAAGTATTTTACCGACACCTGATAAAATTGTAAAAATTTCAGGAGATAATCAGAAAGTAAATTTAAACAGCATCAATCAGGAACCTTTTATTGTTGAAGTACAGGATAAAAAAGGAAATAAAGTTGGACCTGGAATTCCTGTAATTTTTTCTACAATAAGTAAAGGATGCAAAGTTGATGTTAATAATTCTAATTCTTTTGAAAATGAAGTCGTTGTATATACAGACACTTCAAGCCGTGCGAAATGTGATAAATTAGACATAGGTTCAGAACCAGGATTAAAAGTTTTAAAAGCAAGCATACTTGTTGACGAACCTGCAATAATGCCGACTCGTTTACTTGTAACATCACAATCAAATTTAACTAATGCAGTGGAAACATTAATACAGGGAATGAAATATAAAGTTTCAAATGATATAAGTATAATGGTATTTGAAACTGCGGATACATTTAATTTTAAAACTGTACGGGATGATTTATATGTTTCATTAAAAGAAGGAGGCAGTATCGAATTATATCCGCATTTGAATGCTCTGTTTGTTTCAGATGAAAACATATTTTTATCAGATATACCCGGAAAAATAATGAATTACGGTAATTTTAAAATAACTACTAAAACTTTAAGAAGTGTAGATTTTTCTGTAAGCGCTTCTCCGCGTCTTGTAACAGTTAATTTTAAAGGAGCTGAACTGATAGATGTTATCAGGACATTGGCTGAACTTGGAGACTGGAATATAACTTATTCTGAAGAAGATGTAAAAGATAAACAGGTTAATTTGCATTTGATAGATATACCAGCTATATCTGCTCTTGACACTATACTTGATATGAACGATTTAACAAGAGTTCAAGATGGAAATATAATGAAAATTGTTTTAAAATCAAAAGCAGCCACTAACGCGCTTCCAATCCGTCCGGATTATTCTGAAGATTTGGGTATTGGAGATAATTTTGTTACACAGATAGTTCCGTTAAACAATGTTGACGGACAAAAGTTATTGACTACAATATCGGAATTAAAATCTGAAAACGGTAAAATCAGTTATGAACAAAATACAAACAGTTTATTGATTACAGACAGTAAATCGAAAGTAAAACAATTAGTTCAGATAATAAAAACTTTTGACATATCTGCCAAAACAGGTCAGGAAGATATAAGAATTTATAAATTAAATTATGAAAAACCGTCTAAGATTAAAGACATATTAACAGCTTTACTTGAAGCTGCTAAAGAAGAAATCGAAAAAAACAAAATTCAGGAAAAATCAAAAAGCAGTAAAGCTTCTAAAAATGAAGCGTCCAAAGATGCAGCTTCACCAGAACTTGAATCAATTGAAAAAAAAGATTTGTCTGCAGGAAGAAAATTAAAAGGCGATGCGAAAATAATTGATTATGATGAAAAGAAAATGCTGTTAGTTCAGACAACTTCTTCAAACCATAAAGTAATAGAATCTCTGATTAAAGATTTGGATAATAATGAAGATAAAAAAACATTGAAAGTAATAGAATTATCAAGATTTCCTCATATTGATCCTAAAGATTTGAAAAATTTGATAATTAACCTTAAATCTCTTGAGGCTAATATTTATAAAGACCCTAAAAATCCTGATGCTGATTTGTTTGTTCCTGAAGAAGGTCTTATAATAAAACGCACTAAAAGCGATTCAGGGAAAGAAAAAGATATAATTGATTATTTTATAGTATTCCCGAAATATCAGATATTTACTTCAGCAGATAAACTTTTAATACTTGGAAAATCAGATGTTATAGATGAAGTAAGTATAGTTATTGACGAATTATTAGCAAATTTCGGAACTGATGAAAAATCCGGATTTGCTTTAGAAAGTCTGTTATCAAAAGATAAAGTAACCAAACGCGTTACATTGAAGCATATAAGCGTAAAACAGTTTGAAGAATATTTTAACAGCAATAACTGGCCGCTTCCATTATACTTAACAGGTTTTGAATCTAAGACCGGGCGTGAAGATATTCTTCTGATAGGTGAAAACAGTATAATAAATGATTTTATTAAAAAGGTTAATCTGGTAGATATTCCTGAACTTAAAGATTTAAAATTGGATGGAGTAACTTTGGAAATGATTCAGTTGAAGAATTTGGATGTATCCAATGAAGATACAAAAAAATGGATTGATGAAGTAATATTGCCGCTTCTTGGCGCTGGAAGTTCTGTAACAAGTATGGGGGGCTCAAATAGATTATTGATCCGCGCTAAAAACAGCAATGTGAACATTGTTAAGGAAATTATTGAAAAAGCCGATAACTATGTAATTAATTCGAAACGTATTACTTTAAAAAATATTACTTCTAAACAAATTGAAGAATATTTTAAAATGATGAATTACGGTATTCCTCCGTATGTAGGAAATTTGCCGTCAAGTTCAGGAAAAGAAGATATAATGGTATTTTTATCTGATGCCATGATAGAAAAATTTAAAGAAAAACTTGAAGTTATAGATATTCCGGCTTTAAGCGCATCAAAACTTGACGGAGTAGCAGTGGAAATATATACTTTGAAAAATATTTCAATTGAAGATTTGACTGATCAAATGGTTGTTTTAGAATCAGCATTAAGTGTTGGAGATGAAAATGGAGGACAGCCTGGTTCTATAACTATAATAAAGAATTCTAATTCACTGGTTATCCGTGATAGAGTATATAATGTTAATTCTGTTAAAGATATTTTGAAGAAACTTGATAAAGAACGCAGCATAGACAGTGTTATGTCAACTGAAATTGTTACTATGCGAAATATGGAAGTAGGTTCTCTTAAAAATACGTTTAATAATTTTTCAAATATTAAATCAACTAATGGTGAAGTAGTATTTGATTATGTGTCTAATTCAGTTGTAATCAGAGATTATCAGCCAAATATAAAAAGATTAAAAGAAATATTTGAGAAACTTGATGAAAATGCTAAGAATAGTAATTGGATGGTTACAAAAATTTTTAATTTGAAATATTCTACAGTATCAGATAAATTAGCGCAAAATAATGTTAAAGTAACAAAAATAAGCGATGTTATAGACAAGATAATTACAAGTTCTGTAACCACTCTTGATGCGAAAGACGGAAAAATTTTTGGAAACGTTGCTTATGATGAACGTACTAATTCAATAATAGTAACCACTTTTAGAAACCTTATGCCGCAGGTTGAAAAATTGATAGCTCAGTTAGATAAACGCGAAAAACAAATTATGATTGAAGTTCTGATAGTTGAAAGAGAAGTTTCTAACAGTGATGTCCTTGGATTTAATACTATGTTTGGAGTGGACAGATATTCTTCTTTTAATGATGCAACAGATGCAGCAGTTGATGCGACTACAGGTAAACCTATTGACAGAGTGAACTTTAATGGATTCGGCGCAGGATTTCAGCCTGGCAGAATTGAAGGCGCTCCATTCTGGCTTACAATAAATGCAAAACAGTTTGCAGCAGCGCTTGATTCTCTTAAGACAACTTCAACAGCTGAAGTATTATCAAACCCTAAAGTTTTAACAATTAACAATCAGCCTGCCTTTGTAGAATTGAAAGATATTATTCAAACTCCAAAATATGAAAAAGACGAAAATGGCATATTTAAACCTGTAGATCCTGATAAAACGGAAATACCGCTGTCATTAACAGTTGTTCCTCAAATTAATCACGATAGAGAAGTTCTTTTAACAGTTGATTTGAAGGTTTCTACTTTACCTGCTGATTATGATAAATCTCTTGGTTTGCCGCCGTCGCCTACAGACAGAATTATAAATAATATGTTTTATATAGCAGATAATCAGACAATAGTTATTGGAGGAATAATAAAGAAAGAAAACAGAAATGCAGAATCCAAAATACCATTATTTGATTTTCTTGACAAAGTGCCTATACTTAATATGCTATCGAAAAAAACATCAAAATCTAATTTGAACAAAGAATTACTGATATTTATTACACCTCATATAATTGAAGGAACAATACAGACTGAACAAATTTCTAAATCGGTGAAAGATAAATACAGCAGTATTGTATATAATAATTTTTATTTAAATACGGCTTCACGTAGCGATATAGTAACCTTATACCTGAATTCTATTTATAAAAACTTATTAGAAAATTATTATGAAAAAAACAGGAAACTTGGTAAAGCAGAATACAATATTACCAAAACTCTTCCTGCATGGCTTGTGAAAGAGAATGTAGCTGAATTTGCCGATGTTCTTGCAAAATCGATAATCAGATACCGTGAACAGTTCGGTCCTTTTACAAATTTTGAACAGATTCAATTTGTTCAGTTTAATTTTATGAATACTAATATGAATATTAAAGAAGAACTTTATACTGAACTTGCAAGTCAGACTTTGCTGAATTTAAATATAAATCTTGTTACTGCCGAAGAACTGTCAAGAATAAAAGGTTTTACTTACAATATAGCGCAGAATATAATTAATGAACGCAACAAACTTGGTTATTTTAAAGATAAGAATCAGGCGAGATATTATATTATAAAATATGGAATTCCTGCAATGTATTATGATGAGTATATCGGTAAAATACTTGTTGTTGGAGATATGAAAGATAAAGACAGTAATCAGACTCTGAATGATTATAAATATTTGACTGAAGAACCTGTACAGGTTAAACAGGATGATATGAATATTCCGGTTAGACAGATACCTGATAATAATATTTTATATCAGGATAATAATACAATACAGTATTACCAGGAACCGCAAGTTCAGGATAGAAGTACGTCTATAAATAGCAATGAATTGCCTCCGCTTCCTCCTTTGCCGGAAGCTGGTTTAGAACAGAACCGGATTGAATCGAATCAGCAGTCAAGCAATGGTAAAACAAATATAAATTCAGCGAGTATAGAAGAATTGCAGAATAAACTTGGTATAAGTAAACTTGACGCTATGCTGATTGTAAAATACAGAGAAAGAATAGGAACTTATTCATCAACTGAAGAATTGAAAAACGTTTATGGTTTGGATAAAACTTATGAAGAAATAAAAAATAAAATTACAGTCAAATAAATTATGTTTAATTTCAGCAAGTGGATTTTAATAACAATAGGTATTTTAATATTAGTATATTCGCTGTTAATAATTTTTATAAGCAAGTATACTATCAATAAAACGATCCTTGAAAAAGAATTATCATATGAAATTCCTAATTTAATAGCGAATATGAACACGACTCCTTTATTGGAGCAGGATTATACAACTCTTGAAAAGAACCTTGCAATCTTAAAAAATTCCGCCAATGAACTTAATTTTGCTTATGTATGTTTTCTTGACATGGAAAAAAATCCGATTTCATACATTATATCCGAAGCATTCGATGATAGATCAAAAATAGTTATAACAAAGAAAATAGAGAACGCAAAAGAAATGATAAAAGTTAAAAATCAATATACTATTTTTAATGATACAATAAAAGAATTCACTTTTACAGTAGGCAATCCTGCAGTAGGAATAATAAAAATCGGATATTTTTGGGATAAAGTGCAAAGTAAAGCTAATGTTATACAATTTGCATTATTATCAGTAACAGTAATAGCTTTGATATTGATGATAATTATAACTATTTTTCTCGACAACAAATTTAAAAAGGATGTTTCGGATTATATTTTTTCTGAAAAGAAAAAAGCTATAGAGGTAACACGGCAGCATACAATAAAAGAAATTGATATTAAACAACAGGAAAAATTAAAGAAAACTCTCGAAACAGATTTGACGCAATCTGAAATGTTTATAGTTTTTGAATTGATGAAAGAAAGCGTTATCCTTAATAATTTTAATGAAACAATGGCTGTTTTAAGTAAATGGTTATTAAAATTATTTAATTCAAAAAATGTAATGTTTTATTTGCTTGATGCAAATAAACAATATTTGTATGGAGTTTATGGAATTGAGGGAACTTCTATAATTGAAGGAAATGACGCATATGACCAGCATATTATAATAGGTGAAGGCGAATTAGGACTTGCTGTTCATCATAAAAATTTAATAATAGGAGATATTCCAAGGCAGGGATATTCTTTATCATCGTCTTTGATGTCTACTAGTGATTTATTGATAGGAGGTGTAGTAGTATCGAATAAAAATGATAATTTGAAATTTGACGCTCATGATAAATTACTTGGAAGAGTAGTTTTTCCCATTGTGTCAAACATGATTTTCAGATTTATGCAAACTGTGTAAAAGTCACTGTATTGCATAAAAAAATCATACTCCTGTTTCAAAGAATAAATATAAATATTTTTCTATTGAAACTTTAATGGCCTGATATGTAAAAAATATCAAAAAAAAGGTTGTTTTTTTTTATTGTTTGAGTAAAATACTGCCACTATGTTTTGTCAATAGTTTTACGCGTGAAAAAATTGCGGGTATATTATAGTGACAATTCCTTGTAAAATTGGAAAAAACAGGTCGGTAAATCCATAGGAGGTTTAATAAATGTTACGTAAATACGAATGTATGTATATCACAGATATGCAGCTTCAAGAAGAAGAACTCACCAAATTAATTGAGTTGATGACAGGTATAATTAAAGATAACGGGGGCGAATTTGTTGAAAATATTTTAATAGGCAGCCGTTATTTTACCTACCCGATCAAAAAGAAAAATATAGGTAATTACAGCTTACTGACTTTTAATGCTAATAATAAAGTATTGAGCGAATTACAGGAACGATTGAATTATGATGATCGTTTATTAAGATTTGTTATTACAAAAATTGAACACTAATCTGTAAGACTATTATTTTTTCAGGTATACTCAATTTTCAAAATAAAAATTTAATAGTTGCGGTTGATAAAAAATAAATAATAGATTATTGTGTTGAATTATTTTGTTAACCCAAAGTTTTGAATTATGGAAGGATTGTTCAATTTAAATAAAGTTATATTGGTTGGAAGATTGACCAAATCTCCTGAATTGAGATATACTCCTAAAGGAGTGGCTGTTGCGCATTTTAATTTAGCGATTAATAACAATAGAAGAAATAGAAAAAATGAAACATTATTTATTGATGTTGTAGCATGGAATAAACTTGCAGAATTTTGCGCGCAGTATTTTCAGAAAGGCAAAGGAATTTATTTGGAAGGCAGTCTTTCAATAAAAAAATGGCAGAGCGAAGATAAAATAACTAAAACGAAAATTGAAATTGTTGCTGATAAAATTTCTTTTCTTGAGGGTTTTGAAAATAATCAGGCAGACAATTCGGTAAAACAACCGGACACTGTAAAGCATATAGTGCCGGAGTATGATGATACAGGTTGCGCAGAAGAAGATTCAATACCATTTTAAAAAAATGGGGGAGTTGATTAAAAAATATTTCCGGGGTTATCCTGGATTTTAGGAGGCTAAAAAAATTATGGCGTTCGTAGTAAAAAAAAGGACTAACAAACCGTGTGTTTTTTGTAAAGATCCTGATAAATATATTGATTACAAAGAATTAAGTTTGTTAGAACAATATATGTCGCATAGGGGTAAAATTTTACCTCGCAGATTAACCGGAGTTTGCGCTAAACACCAGCGTAAACTTAATAATGCAATTAAAATAGCGAGAAATCTGGCGTTATTACCTTATACGACTGATAAAATTAGAAAACCGTAAATTCGATTATGGTTGAATTTTATTTATATGTTTTTATTTTTCTGTTAATCGGAATGTTTCCAGGGTTAAACCTGGTAAACGGATATATAACATATAAAGTGATAAATAAATTCGGATTTCAAAAAGCCGGTCTTTTTACAGTATTGACCGGAGTTATTCTTTTATTAGTGACTGATTTTGGATTTATTGGTATAATATCAGCATTGTTTGGAATCAGTTCTTTATTAATGATATTATTTCAAAAAAAATTGAATTTCAATAAAAGAATATTTTTTGTTTCGGTTTTGCTGATTTTAATTATAATGATTTTTAAATTTGAGGTGATATTTAATTACAAAGGCAAATTAAGCGAAAGATTATTTTCGTACTATAGCGCAAATAAAAATCAATTAAATGAACAACTTAAAAACATTTCAGCTGATAGAAATAATGATGAAATATTTGATTCAGAAGAATTTTTTAGAAAAAATTTGAATTTGTTTGTGAAAGTTTTTCCTGGAATTGTTATAAGTTACTTTGTATCAGGTATTTTGATAAGTGCATATTTGTTTTATTATCTGCTTTACAAAAGTTCATTACTTAAAAGCGGATTGAAAAATATTGAACATGCGATTCAGGATTTTACTGATTATTTTATAAATGATCATATAATATGGATTTTTATAATAACCTTTGCCGGAGTATTGTTTACGCAAAAAATGGAATATAGCTATTATATTTTTTTAAATATTATGATCGTATTATTAGTGTTATATTATTTTCAGGGTATTTGTGTTTTATCATATTATTTAAAAAAAATAAATTTTATTTGCCATTAACAATAATAATAACATTGCCGTTATTTTATATGACGTCAGTTATTGGAATATCAGATATATGGTTTGATTTTAGAAAAATAAGGAAAAATAATAACATAAACCGAATAGATGTTATCGGTTAAATGATAGGGAGGATTTGATAAAATGAAAGTAATACTTAAGGAGCGCGTTGAAAATTTGGGGAAAGTCGGAGATATTGTTGAGGTTAAAGACGGGTTTGCCAGAAATTATTTGCTGCCTAAAGGAATAGCTCTTGTCTGTACACCTAGTAATTTGAAGTATATCGAAGACCATAAGAAAAAGCTTGAATTAGTAGCAGTAAAAGAAGAATCGGATGCGAAAGAGCTTGCTAAGGCAATTGAAGGCTTGGTAGTAACAATTAAGAAAAAAGCCGGTTCTGAAGGAAAATTGTTTGGTTCTGTTTCAGTAGGAGATATAGTTGATGAATTAGCTAAGCAGAAAGTAGAAATTGATAAAAAGAAAGTTCTTTTGTCAGAACCTATAAAATTGCTGGGCGAATACAAAGTAAAACTTAGACTGTATCCGGAAATAGAACCTGCAATAAAAGTAATAGTTGCTGCTGAAGAAGTTTAATAAATAATACGGATAATAAAACTGACATTTTTTTTTTGAGATTAACCTGAAAAACAAAAAGTTTCAGGTTAATCCGGAAAATTTATGAAACAGAATGATTAATTAAGCTGCTTTTTTTACTTATATAGAGCTGCTCAATAAGTTTTTATAAAATTAATATATTTTTAATTAATTATGTGCTTTAGGTACATTATAATTTTTAATATATTATATTATTTAAATC
>JAGOBX010000080.1 GCA_017999075.1 Candidatus Babelota bacterium
CTCTTTTATCGTTCAATCCCGGCAATTTTTCTCTTTCTTTAATATCTATTTTTAATAACATTTCTAAAATTTCTTCTATATCTGTTCTATATAGTATGCTGTTATGTACAAGTTTTTCATCATATTCTTTTAATCCCTGTTTTATAGCTGATAAACATGTAATTGTTCCGCCTACTCCTATAAGTTGATCTTTTGATATATCGAAAGAAATTTTTCCTATTTCTACTCTTAAATAATTCTGCATATTTTTTATGCCGTTTTCATCAACCGGAAATTTCCCGGTATTAAATTTTTCTGTCATTACAACGCAACCTATAGAAAAACTTATACCTCCGTCATATTTTATTTCTGATGATGAAGTACAATATCTTCCTCTTGATATTTCAGTTGATCCGCCGCCTATATCTAAGACGGATATTTTTTCATATAATAAAGTTTTATCGATTGATTTCAAAACTCCTTCAAATGTTAATTTTGCTTCCTCTTCTCCAGTTAATATTTTGATTTTTTTTCCGGTGCGAGAATAAAATTTTTCTAATAATTCTTTGCTGTTACTGGCTTTCCTCAACCCTTCAGTACCAAAAAATATTGTTTCATCACATTTATATTCAGAACAAATTTTATTTATATTTATCAGTTCTTCTAAATTTTCTTCAATTTTTTTTGGAAGAATATAACCGTTTTTATCTAATTCTTTCCCAATACGGGTGGTCTTCAATCTTTTATAAATTGTTCTAAAATTTCGGTTTTCATCAATATCCAAAATCAGCAATCTCAACGAGTTTGTACCTATATCTATGCCGGCTATACGTCGCATAATAATATTCTATATTAAACCCCATCTAACAAAAATATATAAAATAAAAACTATTTTTCGCTCAAATATTTGTCCAAAGAACATTTTTCGTGTTTTACAAACGCCCTCTGCCTTTTCATCAAATTATCCCAGTCTACCTGATGTCCGTCAAATTCAGGACCGTCAACACAAACAAATTTTGCATTTCCGCCTATTGTAACGCGGCAACTTCCGCACATTCCTGTCCCGTCAATCATTATTGAATTCAAGCTTACTATTGTATTTATATTATTTTGTTTTGTCAATTCAGACACATTTTTCATCATAACCGCAGGACCTATTGCAACCACTTCGTCTACTTTTTCAGATTTAATCAATTCTTTTAATTTATCGGTTACAAATCCTTTTATACCATAACTTCCGTCATCTGTTGTAAAAAATATTTGATCTGAAATTTCAGTCATTTCTTTTTCAAGCAATATTAACTTTTTGTTTCTCCCGCCGATTATTGAAATCACCTTATTCCCTTTTTCTTTCATCGCTTTTGCTATAGGATAAATTACAGCTATACCTACTCCGCCGCCTATACATACTACTGTTCCAGTTTTTTTTATTTCAGTAGGTTTTCCAAGCGGTCCTACCACACTATATAAAAAATCCCCTTCTTTCATTTTATCAATTCTATGAGTTGAAGTTCCTACTACCTGTATTATTACAGATATTATTCTTTTTTCTGAATCTGAATTCATAATTGTAAAAGGCGCGCGTTCACTATTTTCCGTAGGTATAATTAATATAAATTGCCCGGGTTTACGTTTTTCAGCAATTTCTCCAGCTTCAATATCAAGCTGAATAATATTTTCAGCTAATTGTTTTTTATTTACAATTTTAAACATAACTTGTTTTCTCCGTCATTTTTGTTTTGATTTAAAATATATTGCTAAAACTGCCAGATCAGATTGCCTGACACCTGTAATTCTTGACGCCTGTCCAATATTAACAGGTTTAATTTTATTTAATTTTTCTGCAGATTCAAATGAAATAGCTTTTACAGTATGATAATCTACATTCTCAGGAAGTTTCATTTTTTCCATTTTTTTTATTTTTTTAACATCTTTAACTTGTTTGTCTATATATCCTTTATATTTAATATCATATACCATTGTTTCTACTGTTCGTTCAGGTAATTCTTTTAATTCCGGACATTGTTCATAAATAAAATCTAGTCCTATTTCAGGTCTTTTTATCAATTCTTTCAAATTTATAGTTTTTTTTAAAAAATTTGATTTCAACTGTTCTATTTTTGAATTCAAAAAAATTTCCGGAGTGATGTTTATATCAGATAATGCCGTAATTTTTTTTTCGATCATCTTGTATTTCTCAATCATTTTATTGTATTCTTCTTTATCTATCATACCTATTTTATATGCTATTCCGTTTAACCTTCTGTCAGCATTGTCCATTCGGAGCAGCAATCTATATTCTGCTCTTGAAGTGAACATTCTGTAAGGTTCATCCACTCCTTTAGTTACTAAATCGTCGGCTAAAACACCTATATATCCTTCATCGCGGGAAATTATCAAATTCTGTTTTTTCTTTATTTTTAAAGCAGCATTTATTCCTGCCATCAATCCCTGAGCCGCAGCCTCTTCATATCCTGTAGTTCCATTAACTTGCCCGGCTAAATATAATCCGGAAATTTTTTTAGTTTCAAAAGTGTGTCTTAATTGAGTTGGGAAAACAAAATCATACTCTATAGCATAAGCGCACCTTATTATTTCAGAATTTTCAAGACCCGATATGCTGTGTAAAATTTTATATTGTACTACTTCAGGTAAACTCGTCGATAAACCATTAACATAAACTTCATTAGTCAAATAACCCTCTTTTTCAAGAAACAGCTGATGACGTTCTTTATCAGAAAATTTTATTATCTTATCTTCTATAGAAGGGCAATATCTTACTCCAGTTCCTGTAATATTCTTTATATCCCCATACATTGGAGAATATTTTATATTATTCATTATTATTTTATGCGTAGAGGTATTGGTATATGTTATATAACATGGAATTTGTATATTAACAATCTTTTCAGTTGAATAAGAAAACGGTACTGGTATATCATCAGGTTCCTGTATTTCAGTTTTAGAATAATCTATTGTTCTGCTATTTATTCTCACAGGAGTTCCAGTTTTCAAACGCCCGAGTTCCAGTCCGCACTTTCTCAAACTTTCAGATAGTCCTGATGAAGCAAATTCTCCGTATCTGCCTGCAGGAAAATTTTCACGGCCTATATGTATTTTTCCGTTCATAAACGTTCCTGCTGTAATTACAACGCATTTGCTTTTATAATATGATTTTCGCTGGGTTACAATTCCGGTTATTTTATTATTATTTATTATAAGTTCTTCAGCTGTATCTTGAATTATATGAAGATTATCAGTATTTTCAAGTTTGTGTTTCATTTCAATATGATATGATTTTTTATCAGCCTGGGCTCTTGGGGAAAATACAGCAGCTCCTTTTTTTTTATTCAATACTTTAAAATGTATTCCGGTCCTGTCTATGATTTTTCCCATCAACCCGCCAAGAGCATCTATCTCGCATACTATCTGTCCTTTAGCTATTCCTCCTATAGCGGGATTACACGACATTTGAGCTATTGAATCAGCATTCATTGTTATCAAAGCTGTTTTCATCCCAAGTTTGGCAGAAGCGGAAGCAGCTTCGCAACCAGCATGCCCTGCTCCTATAACTATAATATCAAAACTATCTATTAAATCAAAATTTTTCATAAATAAAACTAAAACTTTAACTAAAAAAAATACCGCAAAAAATGCTTAGTTTAAGAATAATGCTAATCTTTTTAGTAATACTCAAAACCGGCATTTCCTGCGGTAAAAAAAATATTTCTATTTTTCCATTTTCTGAAAAAATCCAAATAATAAAATTTTAAATCTGTAAATTTTATCGACTGAAACCAACATTTTTATTTAACATATGTAAGCCAATTATGTTTATCTTCTACCCTCGCTTCTATTATGTCAAAAAATTTTTCCTGTAAAAGTCCGGTTATAGGCCCGCGTTTCCCTGTATTAACTTTTATTTTATCAACTGACCTTACAGGAGTTATTTCAGCAGCGCTTCCCGTTAAAAACAACTCGTCGCATATATATAACAATTCTCTAGATAAAGATTGAACTTCTACTTCTATTCCGTTTTCTTTAGCCAGTGTAATTACAGAATCCCTTGTTATTCCAGGCAATACAGAATTGCATATTGACGGAGTATACAATTTCCCTTTAAGAACAACAAAAACATTTTCACCGCTGCCTTCTGAAATATAACCGTTTGTATCAAGACCTATGCCTTCAGAATATCCGTTTAACAAAGCTTCCATTTTTATAAGCTGGCTATTCATATAATTCGCCCCGGCTTTTGCTGCAGTCGGCATTGTGTTCGGCGCCATCCTGTTCCAAGACGAAACGCATACATCGATTCCCTGTTCCATTCCTTCATCTCCAAGATATTTTCCCCACTCCCAAACTGCTATTGCAGTTTCTATAGGGCATTTAAAAGGATTTACTCCCATTTCTCCATATCCTCTAAAAGAAATCGGCCTTACATAACAACTTTCAATATTATTGATTTTTATAGTTTCCACAGTAGCCTTAACAAGTTCTTCAACAGAATAAGGAATTTCCATACGATATATTTTGCCAGAATTTATCAAGCGGGTCATATGTTCATGTATTCTGAAACACGCAGATCCTTTATTATTTTTATAACATCTCATTCCTTCAAATACACTTGAACCATAATGAACAACATGAGATAAAATATGTATTTTCGCATCATCTCCATTTATAAATTTTCCATTCATCCATATTTTGGAATTTTTTTTTAATGTCATTTTAAGCACCTCGAAATATTATAAATTATTTTATCATAATACTAAATTTTTTTATTTTTCTTCGTTAAGTTTAGTTTTTTCTTTTTCTTCAACGGTTCCATTTTCATTTGTTTCGATAATTTCCTCTTCACTTTCAGCTACTGCAGCAATATCAATCAACAAATCATTTTCTTCAAGTTTTATCAATCTTACTCCCTGGGTATTTCTTCCTATACATCTCAGTTCACTAACTTTCTGACGTATTATCATACCCTGTTTAGTCATTATCATTAATTCATCAGTATCTCTAACATTTAAAATAGAAACCACTTTTCCATTCCTGTCACTTGTCTTAATATTTATTATCCCTTTACCTCCACGATTAGTTAAACGATATTCATTTATATCCGTTCTTTTACCGAATCCATTTTCAGTAGCAGTTAATATCGTATCATCGTCTTTTACTACAACCATTCCTATAACATAATCGTTATTTTTAGTATCAAGGCGAATCCCCGTAACTCCCATTGATGTTCTTCCTACAGAACGAACACGTTTCTCATCAAATCTTATAGCCTGACCATTCAAAGTACCAATTACTATCTGACTCTGACCATCGGTTAATTTCACATCTATCAAAGTATCATTTTCTTTAAGCGTTATTGCCTGGATTCCTCCTTTTCTCGGATGACTATAAGCAGACAAGAAGGTTTTTTTTATTATTCCACCTTTGGTCAGCATTATCAAATAACTGTTATCATCAAATACTTTTACAGGTATATAAGCAGTAATCTTTTCAGTTTCAGCAAGTTCAAGTAAATTTACTATAGCTTTTCCTCTGCTTCTGCGCTCTCCTTCAGGTATCTGATAAACTTTCAACCAATGAACCTTCCCCGAATTTGTAAAAAATAAAATATAGTTATGAGTAGATGCTATAAACATTTGGGATACAAAATCATCATCTTTCGTATCCATTCCATATAATCCTCTGCCTCCCCGATGCTGGGCTTTATAAATACTTGTCGCAGTCCGTTTGATATATCCTTTATGAGTAACTGTTAAAACCATTTCCTCGTCTGCAATAAGATCTTCTATGTCAAATTCCCCAAGATTTTCGGTTATTTCAGTTTTTCTGGCATCTCCATATTCTGTAATTATTCGGCTCAAATCTTCTTTTATAATATTCAAAATCAACTGCCTGCTTGCCAGAATTTCTTTCAATTTTTTTATTAATTCAATAACCTCCTTGTATTCCTGTTCTATTTTTTCAATTTCTAATCCTGTCAATCTTTGCAATTGCATTTTTAAAACAGCAAGTGCCTGAATTTCACTTAATAAAAATTTTGTCATCAATCCTGTCTTAGCTATTTCCGGCGTTTTTGATTTTTTAATCGTTTCAATAACTTCATCAAGATTAGCAAGAGCAATTTTATAACCTTCAAGTATATGCGCCCGCTCTTCAGCTTTACGCAATTCATATTTCGTACGCCTTATTATTACCTCAATTCTATGCTCTATATAACAATTATTCAATTCTTTTAAATTCAATACTTTCGGCTTGTTTTCAACTATAGCAAGCATTATTACGCCGAAAGTTGTTTGAAGCATAGTATGCTTAAACAATTGATTCAATATTATTTCAGGATTTTCATTCCGTTTTAATTCTATAACTATACGCATTCCATCTCTATCAGATTCATCACGCAAGTCAGAAATACCTTCTATTATTCCTTCATGAACCAATGAAGCTATTTGTTTTATTAAACTTGTTTTATTTACCTGATATGGAATTTCATTAACAATTATACATTGTTTATTAGCGCTGTGTTTACTTTCTTCAATTTTAGTTTTTCCTCTAACCAATATTTTCCCGCGGCCGGTTTCATACATATCCACTATTCCGCGTCTGCCATAAATTATCCCGCCTGTAGGAAAATCAGGACCGCTTATTATTTTTATCAAATCAGAAATCTTAATATCCGGATTATCTATTTGACTTATTATAGCATTACACACTTCAATTATATTATGAGGAGGAATGTTGGTTGCCATTCCTACCGCTATTCCTGAAGATCCATTTAACAAAAGATTCGGCAATGCAGCAGGCAATACTGTCGGTTCAACAAGAGACTCGTCAAAATTCGGAATAAAATCTACAGTTTCTTTATCTATGTCATTTAAAAGTTCATTTGCAATACGCTTCATACGAGCTTCTGTATAACGCATTGCTGCAGCATTATCTCCGTCTACTGATCCAAAATTTCCTTGTCCGTCAACTAACGGATATCTTAAAGAAAATTGCTGTACCATCCTTACCATAGCATCATATACAGCTGTATCTCCATGCGGATGATATTTACCTAAAACTTCTCCGACAATTCTCGCGCTTTTTCTATATGCTTTGTTGTATGATAAACTCATATCATTCATAGCGTATAAAATACGCCTATGCACAGGTTTCAATCCGTCCCTTGCGTCAGGAAGAGCTCTTCCTATAATTACACTCATAGAATAATCTATATAAGAGTACTTTAATTCATCTTCAATAAATGAAGTTTTAACATTAGGATTCTCATCATTTTCTTGAACATGATTAACGTTGGAATCTTCAATCTTTACATCATTATAATTTAATTTGTTATTATTATCAAAATTTTTATCTTTTTCAATATCCATTAAATTTTCACCTAAAATATATTGTCTTAACTAAAAATCTTATAAAATTTAAAATTTTTTCGTTATTTTATTATATTGTAATAAATAAATCAAGTAATTTCCCCCTTTGTAAAAAATTAAAATTTAAACTTGACTTATAATTTTTTTTTTATATAATCCTTTTGAAATTAAATATGTTCTTTTATAAAAAGGCAGGAGGTTTAATGATGAGCGAAATCGCTGATAAAGTAAAAAAAATTATTCAAGAACAATTAGATGTTGAAGAATCTCAGATTACCGAAAACGCTTCATTTATTGAAGATTTGGGCGCTGATTCTCTTGATCAAGCAGAACTGATAATGGCTCTTGAAGAAGAACTTGATATCGATATTCCTGACGAAGAAGCGGAAAAACTTACTACCGTAGGTTCCGCAATCAAATATATCGAAGAAAAATTGGCGTAAATAAAAAATTTTTATTTTTAACTTATATTGATTTTTTATTTTAACAATAAGAGCACAGTATATTTTAAAAATTACAATTTCATAATTATTTTATGAAATTATTTTTTTAATTTCAAGCGGAAGTATATCAATCTAATCATAATGGGTTATATTGAATAAAAACTTCCGCTTTTATTTTTTATATCAAAAAATTACAGCTAATTCCATAAAATATTTATCATAACATAACAAAATAAATTAAGGTATGAAATGAAAACGGAAAATTTTTTAAGTAATATTTATTTAGGCATAGAAGTAAAAGATATGCTTACAGCATTTATAATTATTGTATTAGCTTTTATCATTTCAAAAATATTCAGATATATTCTTATAAATAAACTTGCAAAACTTGCTGATTTCACTGAAACTGATTTTGACAACCAGCTAATACAAAAATTGGAAAAACCATTAGGTAATTATATAATATTATTCGGAATATCTTTTTCTAAAACCTTCATAATTTTTCAAAATTCTTTCGACACTTTCGCGACAAACACAATAACTTCTTTAATGATAATAAATACCGCATATCTTGCAATCAGCATTTGCGGTTTATTTACAAAATTATTGATCCCTGTTGTAAATAAAACTAAAATTAAACTTGACGATGATATCCTTAGTTTTATAGATAAATCGATTAAAATATTTATAATTATAATCACATCTGTCATAGTTATTGACAATTATTTTATTTTTTCCGAAAAAACTAATACTGTTGTAAATAAAATTTTTGTAATGTTCATCACGATAAATGTAATTTATATCTTATTTAAAATGACAGATATTTTTATAAAAATGATGGTTCCTTTTGTTGAAAGAACTCATTCAAAAC
This sequence comes from Candidatus Babelota bacterium, assembly GCA_017999075.1. Lineage (GTDB taxonomy): Bacteria > JAGOBX01 > JAGOBX01 > JAGOBX01 > JAGOBX01 > JAGOBX01. Next base: position 8,679 of record JAGOBX010000080.1, read on the forward strand.
TCGATGATCAGCTTCTTCCTATATTAAGCAAAATAATAAAAACATCTGTTATTATCGTAGGTGTGTTAACAATTTTAAAAAACCTCGGTTATGATGTTTCAGCGCTTCTGGCAGGTCTTGGCATAGGAGGTCTGGCATTTGCTCTTGCGGCAAAAGACACATTAGCAAATTTTTTCGGTTCAATAGTCGTATTTACTGACCAACCCTTTCAAATAGGAGATAGAATTACAATAAACAATAATGACGGCGTTGTTCTTGATGTGGGATTAAGAAGCACTAAATTAAAAACTGCTAAAGGCACTGAAATTACAATTCCTAACAGTGAAATAGCTAATTCAAGCATAGAAAATTTTTCTCGAAAATCATCAAGAAAAGTTGTTGCCAAACTTGGGTTGGACTATTCTTCTTCAACTCAAAAAATTGATGAAGCTATTAAAATAGTTAAAAATATTTTGTTGCAAGAAGAAAAAACAGAAAAAGATTTTCAAGTTTATTTTTCTGATTTCGGGGATTTTTCTTTAAACATAAGTATTATCTATTGGCTTAATGAGGAAGATTTCACAAAATATTCGGAAATATTAACAGTAATTAATCAAAAAATAAAGAATAAACTTCAAGAAGCCGGAATTGAATTTGCCTATCCTACTCAAACATTATTTGTTAAAAAATATTAATAACTGTATTATGTTTAATAATATATATAACGATGAAAAATTTATGCGAATCGCTCTTAAAGAAGCCGAAAAAGGCAAAGGGTTAACGTATCCAAATCCGGCAGTCGGCGCAATAATAGTAAACAAAGGAAAAATTTTATCATCAGGCTGGCATAAAAAATCAGGAAATCCCCACGCTGAAGTCGAAGCAATAAAGTCGTTAAATTTTAAAATTCCTCCCAACTCGGAGTTATATGTAACTTTAGAGCCTTGCAGTCATTTCGGCAAAACTCCGCCTTGTGCAAATCTGATTGTAAAACATAATTTCAAACGCGTTGTAATCGGAATACTTGATCCTAATCCATTAGTGAACGGTAAAGGAAAAAAAATTTTAGAACAGGCAGGCATAAAGGTTTCAACCGGCATTCGGCAGGAAGAATGTTATAAGATAAATGAAGATTTTTTTTATGCCATAAAAAATAAACTTCCATTTATTACAGTTAAATGCGCGCTGACTTTGGATGGAAAAATTGCAAGCTTAACCGGAGATTCAAAATGGATTTCAAATGAAAAAAGCAGAACTTTCAGTCATTATCTTCGTAAAATCAATTCTGCAATTATGGTGGGAGCAAATACTGTAAAAACCGACAATCCTTCTTTAGACATAAGATTGTATAAAAATAAGTATAAACAAAATACCAATATTATAGTTATTGACCCTAATTTTGAAACTTTGGAAAACAGCAACATATTAAAAAATAATCCCCCAGAAAAAATTTTTGTAGTTATAAATAAATCTGACAAAAAAATACAGAAACAAAAATTATTTTTATCAAAAAAAATTAATTTGTTAAAATTTGAAATCGACAAAAACGGAATGTTTGATATTAATAATATTATGAAAAAACTATATTCTATCGGTATTAATTCTATTATCGTTGAAGGGGGAGGCACTTTAATACATTCGCTTTTCAAATCAAATCTTGTTAATAAAATACATTTCATCTATGCACCGAAAATACTCGGTTTCGGGATTCAATGTGTAAATGGATTTTTATCTGAAAAAATTAATGATTCTATAAAAATCAACAATTGTTCAGTGAGAAAATTTAATGAAGATTTTATGATAACAGGTTATCCTGAATTTAATATTAAAGAGTAAAAAAATGTTTTTAATAACAAAAATTTTCAAATTTGATTCTGCTCACAATCTTATAAATTATAACGGATTATGCGAGAATATGCACGGCCACACATATTCTCTTGAAGTAACTTTAAAGGGGTTAAAAAAAAAAGATGGGATGGTGATAGATTTTAATATTGTAAAAAATATAGTTCAAACTGAAATCATTTCCAATATTGATCACAAATACTGCCTCTTATAAACATCT
>JAGOBX010000081.1 GCA_017999075.1 Candidatus Babelota bacterium
GATTTATACAATTTATTATTCTGTCTATAATATAATTGCTGACAGATTCATGAAACGAACCGTGATTCCTGAAACTGAATAAAAATAATTTTAAAGATTTTGATTCTATGCAGTATTTATCAGGAATGTAATCAATAATTATATTGCCGAAATCCGGTTGTCCCGTTATCGGGCATAATGAAGTGAATTCAGGAGCATTAAATCTTATAACATAATCTCTTGATTTTATTTCATTTGTGAATTTTTCGAGTTTGGCGTTTTCCGGATTATCAGGATACCGGATATTTTTATTTTTTAAAATTGTTAAGTTTGAATTTTTTGTTTTTTGTTTTTTCATTTGAGTCCCTTGAAAAATTTAATTAATGACAAACATATAATAGTATTATATAATTTTATATAATTTAGTATTAAAAAACAATAATTAATTTTTTTGGAGTTTTATAATGCAATATTTGACATCCGGAGAATCTCACGGAAAAGAATTAACTGTAATAATCAATAAAATTCCTTCAGGGATTAAATTTGATATTGATTATATTAATTTTGAACTTGCGCGCAGGCAGTCAGGATATGGACGCGGAAAAAGAATGCAGATAGAAACTGATAAAGTTGAAGTTACTTCCGGAGTAAGATTCGGCAAAACTACAGGATCCCCTGTTACAATGAAAATATCCAATAAAGATTGGGATAACTGGCTTGAAAGAATGTCTGTTTTGCCTGTTAAAAAACAGATTGCTAAACTGACTATACCCCGGCCCGGACATACTGATTATGCGGGTTTGATGAAATATTTTGACGATGATATAAGGAATATGCTTGAACGCAGTTCTGCAAGAGAAACTGCAGGACGTGTAGCTATAGGAGCATTCAGTAAAATGGTTTTAAAAGATTTTAATGTGGAAACATTAAGTCATACCATATCAATAGGGAAAATTTGTATCAATAAAAAATATTCGGTTGATGAAATTAAATCTGTATATAATGATAATTGTTTGAGATGCATAGATAAAAATGTTGAAAAAAAAATGATTAGTCTTATTGATAAAATAAAAAAAGAAGGAAATTCAGTCGGCGGAATTTTTGAAGTTATTATTTTTAATCTTATTCCCGGCATAGGAAGTCATGTTCAATATAACACAAAATTAGACGCTAAACTTGCTTCTTCCATAATTTCCATACAGGGAGTTAAAGCAATAGAATTCGGTATTGGTTTCAGAGGCACTGTTTTAAAAGGGTCAGAATATCACGATCAGTTCGGGTATGAAAATAAAAAAGTGACGCGTTTATCAAATAATTGCGGAGGTATAGAAGGTGGCATATCTAATGGAGAACCTATTGTTTTCAGAGCGGCAATGAAACCCATCCCGACTTTAGTAAATCCTCTTCAATCTATAGATTTAAATGGGTTCGCAGTAAAAAAAACTTTTGTAGAACGTTCTGATGTTTGTGTTGTTCCTGCTGCAGGTGTAGTCGCTGAATCTTGCGCGTCAACTGTAGTGCTGGATTCGGTTTTAGAAGAATTCGGATACGACAATATAAGTTTTATAAAAAAACGTTATTTTGACAAGTTGAAAATGATTAAAAAAAAATATAGGTTTTAAATAAAACAATCGTATAAATTTTAAATTGATAATACTGTTTGGATAATTGACTTATGAAATTCAGTAAAGATGCATGGGAAAATATTTATAAAAGAAGTTGGAAAGACGGATTAGGCGAGTTTATATGCGATATCATAAAATTTATCCCGCGCGGAATAAAACACGATTCCTGTTTAAATAAAATCCGCAGATATATATATAAATTATGCGGAATTGAAATAGGATTGAGGTCATACATATATCATGGGGTTACAACTATCTGTCCTTCAAATATAAAAATAGGGAATGATAGTTTTATAAATTACGGAGGATTATTGTCGGCATATTCTGATATAAAAATAGGGAATAGAGTTTCTATCGGATATAATTGTTCTATTATTACAGAAAGTCATAATCTCGAGTCACCTGATTTTGAAATTGAAATTAAACCGATTATTATTGAAGATAATGTGTGGATAGGTTCTGATGTTACGCTGCTGCCTGGAACGCATATTTTTGAAGGCGCTGTTATAGCTGCAGGTTCGGTTGTAAAAGGCAATGTTGATAAATATTGCGTGTTTGCCGGAATTCCTGCAAAAAAAATTAAAGAGCGAAAAATAAAACAATGAATATTTTAGTTGTTGCCCCGTATTTGCCTTATCCTCTTGATGAAGGAGGAAAAATAAGAATATTTAATTTAATGTATAATTTGTCGAAGGCAGGACATAATATAGATTTTATTTCATTGATTTATTCTGAATCTGAAAAAATATATGTTGAAGTTATGAAAGAATTCTGCCGGGAAGTTAAAGTGATATATCATTGCCCGCCGCCAAGAAGTTCTAATCTTATAAATAAAACGTCCCGCGCTTTGTTTGCTTTGCCTGACTTGATAACAAAACGGTATAATAAAGAAATGCAGGATGCAATAGATAAACAATTAGACGCTAATAAATATGACATTATAAATATTGAACAATTATATTGTACTCAATATTTTCTTAAAAAAAATTTAAATAACCTTGTTTTATCCGAGCATAATATAGAATCAGAAATTTTTTACAGATATGTGAATACAAAAGATGCCATCAAAGATTTACAGATTTCAAAATGGTGGCTCAGAAATTGGCTGGAAGTTGAAAAACTCAAGTCTTATGAAAAAAAAATATGGAATAAAATCAGGAATATTATAACTGTATCTGAACGAGATAAAAATTATATAAATGAAATCCTTAATGTATGCAATATAGAAATCATTACCAATGGAGTAGATTTAAAAGATTTTAATAAATCCTACTGCATGAAAAATGGCGACAAAAATTTTGATTTATTAGGGAGATTTAAAAATGATTTTAAACTTGTATATACAGGATCGTTCACTCATTATCCCAATACTGATGCAGTAATATATTTTTACCACAATATATTTCTTGAATTAAAAAAAAATATTCCGAATATAAAATTTTTTGTCGTGGGGAAAAATCCGTATCCTGACTTGATAAAATTGAACGAGGATAAAGATGTTATTGTTACAGGATACGTTGATGATGTAAGACCGTATATTTATTCAAGCGATGTATTTATAACTCCATTGCGGATAGGAGGAGGGTCAAGACTAAAAATCCTGCAGGCTATGGGTATGGGGAAATGCGTTGTGGCAACTACTATAGGAGCTGAAGGAATAGATTGCGAAAATAAAAAAAATATTATGATAGCTGATTCTCCGGAAGAATGGATTGAGACATTAACCCAATTAAATGCAGACCGGGAAATATGCCGGACAATTGGAAATAATTCTTGCGACCTTGTTTATTCAAAATATTCATGGGATTCAATCTCTTTAAAACTTATCGATTTTTTTAGCAAATTGGCGAAAGTATGACTTTAAATAATAAACATATCATCTTGCTGATTTTCCCTGTTTTTATTTATTGGATTATTTTATTGTTTAATGTTGGACACACCTGGGATGAATCATATTTTACAATATCCTCTCAAAATCATTATTATTTTTTTGAAGAAATATTCAGTAAAATAAAAAATAATAAGATAAATTCGTTCGGAAATATTTTTAACAAAACCTATTTTCAAAAATATTTTTCATATACTCCGGAACATCCTTCTTTTTTTAATCTGTTCGGAGGGCTACTTTTGTATATATCTGCAAAGTTCGGAATGAAATCATTCTATATGCTTCAAGTATTCAGATTATCAAATCTGATACTTTTATTTGTTTTTATTATATTTTGTAAAAAAATACTTGAAAATTCAAACAAAAATTTTGTGTTAGCCTTTTCTTCATTGATATGTTTATTGTTTTTTAATCCGAGATTTATGACTTTTTCAGTTATGGCAACATCTGATTTCTGTATGACAACATTCACTTTTATATCAGCATATTATTACTTATCTGACAATAACTGTTCTAAAAAAAATATATTTTTTTCTGCGTTATTCTGCGGGCTTGCCGGCGCTTCGAAAATTTCAGGGTTATTTATTTTACCTGTCATATTACTGCATTTACTGCTCGTTAATCATAAAAATTTTTTAAGATATGCTGCGGTTTATATAATTATTGTTCCTGTTGTAACTTTTATATTTTATCCTGTGTTATGGCTTGATATTTTTTCGGGAATAAAATTTCTTTCAGGATTTTTTTTAAAACATTATCAAAATTATGTTTTATATTTCGGAAAAATTTACTCTCCTGAAACAGGACCTGCGCCGTTTCATTATCCTTTATTTTATCTGGTTTTCGGAAATCCTGAGATTTTTGTAATATTATTTTTTTCAGCGCTCATATATTCTAAAAAATATTTTACAAAAATGAACTTTTTCTTTTTATTATATATTTTTATGCTGTTTATAATGCTTATGAAGCCCGGTTCTCCGTCTTACGATGAAATAAAATTATTTTTGCCTGCTATGCCTTTTATGTGTTTGCTTTGTTTGAAACCTTTAGAAAAATTTATTGCGTGTTTTAAAAAAATGAAATATAAAATTCTTATTTTTTTATGTTTTGTTTTTTTTTCAGTTTATCCTGCGATTAATAATTTGAAATATCCGACATTATATTACAACATATTAGCGCCTTCTTTAAAATCTCTAGAAAAAATTGGTTTTGATATTGATATCCGGGGAGAATTATTCTCGAGCGATGTTATTAAAATTTTGAATTCTTCGGATAAAAATGAATTATCCATAAGAATAGCCGGCCAGGAACCTTCTATTTTTAATGTTTATAATTCTTATTATAAAGTATTTAATAAAAGAGTCGAATGTTCACTTTTTCAGACAAAATTTGATTATCTGATTTTATTAAATCATAAAAGTTTATTTCAAAAAGTAGATCATTATTATTGGGATAATATAAAACCTGAAGCTACGGTTAAATATAAAGGAGTTACGTTGTATTCTGTATATAAAATTAATACACCAGGACATTGAATTTTTTTTAATTGTATGTTATAAAAATATTATAAGTTGAGTTTGTCATTGGATGAAAAATGGAAACTAAAAATTTAACAATAATGTTTACTGATATAAAAGGATTTACCAGCAGGACATCGAATCAGTCCCGGGAAGAAACTCTGGCTTTATTAAAAATGCATGATGAATTGGTAAGGCCGATTCTGCTGCAGCATAAAGGAAATATAATAAAAACAATAGGCGACGCTTTTTTGGCTGTTTTTGACAGTCCGACAAACGCATTATTATCTGGAATAGCTATTCAGAAAAATTTAAATAAATATAATAGGACAGTTGAACAGAATAAACAAATAGAATTAAGAGTTGCAATAAATTCCGGCGAAGTGATTATATCTGAAAATGATGTTTATGGCGAACCTGTAAACATTGCGGCAAGAATAGAGAATATTGCTGAAAAAAATGAAATATATTTTACTGAAGCTGTTTATTTATCTATGAATAAAAGTGAAGTTCCTTCCTGTGAAATAGGATATAGAATATTGAAAGGGATTCCGAATAAAATAAAAGTATATAAAGTTTTATATGAAAATGAAATTGAACCCGGGTTAAAAGTTGATTCTAAAAAATATTCAGAAGTAGTTATAAATAATTATGATACTGCTCACTGGGGATGGAGATTAGCATCATTTTTAATTGATTTGATAATAATGGGAATAATATCGCGGGGATTATTTCATAAACCTAAACTCCATATAATTGCACAAGCTTTATATTTTATCGGATTCTGGTCATGGCAGGGAGCTACGCCTGGAAAAATGATTATCAATCTAAAAATTGTAGATAAAGAAACATTTGAAATAATAACTTTTAAGAAAGCGGTATTAAGATTTTTGGGTTATATACTATCAATATTAACTTTGGGATTAGGTTTTTTATGGATAATCTGGGATAAGGAAAATCAGGGGTTTCACGATAAATTGGCTAAAACTTATGTGTTAAAAAAAAATAAATCGAAATAGAGTCATTAGTTGCATTATTAATTGACCACAAAAATATAAATATTTTTTTATTTGAGGAGATTGGATTATGTTAAAAAAAATTTTACTGATTGGATTTGGTGTAATTATTCTGTTTTTGCTTTTTACATATTTTTATGTTAAAGGGAAATATAATAATTTTGTAAAACTGGATGAAGAAGTCAAAACCCAGTGGGCTGTAGTTGAAAGTAAATATCAGAGAAGACTTGATTTGATACCTAATCTTGTAAATTCAGTAAAAGGATTTATGCAGCAGGAAAAAGATGTTTTTGGGAAAATAGCTGATGCGCGGAGCGCTATGGCAGGCGCCAAAAGTATTACTGAAAAAATAAATGCTTCAAATCAGTTGGAATCCGCACTTGGAAGACTGCTTGTAGTTATGGAAAATTATCCTGCATTAAAATCGAATGAAACTGTTCTGAGCCTAATGGCTGAACTTTCCGGAACTGAAAACAGAATTTCGGTTGAACGCGACAGGTATAATCAGGCTGTTAAAAATTACAGCATATCAGTAAGAACGTTTCCGGACAATTTATTTGCATCTATGTTTGGATTTAAAAATGAATATCAAATGTTTAAAGCTGAAGAAGAAGCGGCTAAAGCCCCCAAGGTGCAGTTTTGATTGTGAAAATAAAATATGCGATTGAGTTATTTTTGATTTTTCTGATTTTTTGCGGATTCAATATTCCGGATAAACCTGTTGGATATGTTAATGATTATGCTGGAATTTTGAAGAGTGGTGAAGTGGAAGAATTAAATTTGGTATTATCTAAATTTGATTCTCAAACCTCAACGCAGATATTTGTAGCTGTTTTTAATTCGCTTGACGGAGAAAACCTTGAATATGCTTCAATTAAAATTGCAGAAAAATGGAAACCCGGAGATAAAAACAATAATAATGGAGTTTTACTTGCTGTTTTTTTGCAAGATAGAAAAATAAGGATTGAAACAGGATATGGACTTGAATCTAAATTCACAGATGCAATAGCATCGCAGATTATAAGAAACTATATAGCGCCTGAATTTAAGAAGAATAATTATTACCTTGGAATTAAAAATGGAATTGAATCTATAATACAGGTTACTAAAGGAGAATTTAAGAATACCGGGAGAAAAAATTATAAGCCTTCTGTTTTTGATATGATAGTTCTGGTTTTTGGAATTTTAGTTTTTTTAATAATAATAATTAAAAATCCAGGGTTGTTTGCTGCTGCTGCTGCTATGTCATACGGTTCTTCAGGAAGAAACAGAACATCAGGAGGTTCAGGATTCGGTTCTTTTGGTGGCGGCGGTTTTTCAGGAGGCGGCGGCGGAAGTTTCGGCGGCGGCGGAGCATCAGGCGGATGGTAAATTATTGTGAAGGCATTCTGAACTTTGATGGCTGAACATAAAAAAAAACATATTTGTATAACCATATTATTATTTTGCATACTAATAATAATATATTTTTACGGATTTCAGAAATTAAATCAATATAAGGAAAAATCATTATATTTTGAAGATTTTTTTGCTCAGTATGAAGCTGCTAAAAATTATAAGGTTTTTTTCAGGCCATACCCGCCAACTACTTCTTTAATATATATTCCGTTTATTAAAATCAAATATGAAATAGCGGCGGACATTTTTTTTTATATCAATATAATAATTTTAATAACATGTTTGTTTCTTGCCGGAAGCCTGATCGGATTAAAAAAAATCACAGAATGGAATTTATTGATTTTTCTTTCAATATTATTTTTGCCTTTTTTCCATTCTATAATTTACGGACAAATAAATCTTCTAATTCTTTTAATTTTGATGATGATAATAAAAATTGATTTGTCCGAGGGAATACCTGTTCATATAAAAAATTGTTTAATCGGAGCTCTGATATCTTCTGGCGCCATGATAAAACTTTTTCCTGCGTTTATGATTTTGTTTTTTTTAATAAAAAAAAGGTTTTCGGTTTTAATATATGTGTTTTTATTTTCTCTTTTTTTTATTTGTTTAACTATATGGATTTATGATTTGAATACATGGGTTTATTATATAAAAGAGGTAGTGCCGGTAACTTCTAAATCGTGGGTTATTTTAACAGTAAATAATCAATCGCTGCTAAGTTTGATTACAAGATTGCTTGGGCGTTCACTGGAATTTGGAGTTTCATCAGCGGTATATATTCCTGCATTAATAAAACCTGTATATTTTTTTATTGCAATTGCTTATATCATTGTTTACTATTATTTTTTTCAAAAAACTAAAATAATCCTTCACCAATACTGCATAACGATTTTAACCGGTATTCTTATATTCGGATTGAATTGGCATCATACCTTTTCATTTGTGTTTTTTCCCGCAGTATATGGACTCTATTATTTATTATTAAACAAAGAACACAACATAACGCAATATTTTATATGGGCGGCAGGTTTTATATTATTAATTGTAAAAATAGATTTTTCGGTTTATAAAATTCACGGATTCATGCATTTAATTACTATCCCGGCATATTACGGGTCATTGATTATTTTACTCTTATATTTTTTTATGATAAAAATAAATGCGCGTTAAACATCATTTAATCACTTCTATTCCTATAACATTTCTTTCTTATTATTTTACTTTTGATCAAAATATTGCTTTTACGGCATTATTATCCCATATATTTATTGATTTGGATCATTTTCCGGATTATTTTATACACTGCTTTAATAAAAAAGAAAAAATATCGCTAAAAAATTTTTTTAAAGTATGTTATAATTGCGAACTTGGAAAAATTTTTTTAATATTGCATAGTTATGAACTTTTTTTTGTTTTATGTGTAATTAGTTTTTTTATTGCAAATGAGATAATCTTCGGTATTATAATTGGAGGATTGTCGCATTTATTTCTTGACACTATTTTCAACAATTGCAATAGACTTGCATATTTTTTCGGTTACAGATTTTTGAATAATTTTTCGCCGGACAGTTTTTATGAAAAAAGTAATTCTCGTTAAACCTTATAATAGAAGCGATCATATTCAGCCTTCTCTTGGTCTTGGCTGGCTTGCTCAGAATATCAGGGATATTGCTGATGTTGAAATTTTAGATTGTATAAAGAATAAGATTGATTCGAATGAAAAATTTATTGAAATTATAAGTTGTTTAAAACCTGATATTATTGGCATTCAGTGTTATTCGTTTGACATTTTTAATGTAAAAGAAACTCTTCAGGCAATAAAAAAATTTAATCAGAATATCATTACAGTAATAGGCGGACCTCATCCCACTTTAATACGCGGCGGTTGTTTTGATTTTTTTGGCGAAACTTTGAATTATATATTTGTTGGAGAAAGTGAAATTGGATTCAGAAACTTTTTAAACGGAAACGAGTTTTCAGGCATATCGGGTTTTGGATACAGAAAAAATGGGGAGATTTATATAAATGAACCTCAATTTCATAATAATCTTGATGAATTGGGGTATCCGGCATGGGATTTGATCAGACCAGAAACATATCCGGAAGCTCAGCATGGAGCTTTTTTTGAAAATTTTCCGATAGCTCAAATAATGATTACCCGGGGTTGTCCGTTTGATTGTACTTTTTGTGCCGGAAATAAAATATCTGGTAAACAAGTAAGGTTCAGAACCGTCAATTCTGTTATTTCTGAAATGAAAATGCTTTATTATGATTATGGAATAAGAGAATTTCATATAATTGACGATAATTTTATAATAAACAGAAAATATACATTGAATTTACTTAATGAATTTAAAAATATAGGATTTAAATTTTCATGGGCTACGCCTAATGGAGTAAGGCTTGATTGTCTTGATGCAGATATACTTTCTTTAATGAAAGAAACAGGAATATATTTGATTTCATTGGGAATTGAATCCGGCAGCGATCGAATATTAAAATTTATAAAAAAAAATATTACTGTTGCTAAAATAACTGAAAAAATCGAGTTAATAAGAAAACATAATATAGATGTTGCCGGTTTTTTTATAATAGGATTGCCTACTGAAACCAGAAATGAAATTTTAAAAACTATAAATTTTTCTGTTTCTCTTCCGCTGGTACGGGCTAATTATTTTACTTTTTTACCGTTTCCAGGAACTGAAAGCTATGAATTTGTAAAAAATGAAAATAGAGAAAATGTTATAGATAAAGAAAAATTTTATTTTATGAACGCAGCGTATACTCCGGAAGGTATTTCGAGAACCGAACTCAAAAATCTTCAAAGACTGGCTTTTTTAAAATTTTATTTTAGATTTAATATTTTGTGGTATAACATATCTCGCATAAAAAATGTTAAACATTTAATTTTTCTAATTAAAAGATTTATAAATTGGATTGTAAAACCTGTCTGACAAAGCTTCAAATAATGAAATTTTATTTTAAATTATGGGAATGTTTCCAAATGCCAGTTCTGCCATTCTGGCAGTTCTGCCATTTTTTACAAAATTTATATATTGATAAACAATAAGTT
>JAGOBX010000082.1 GCA_017999075.1 Candidatus Babelota bacterium
ATATTTTTTATTTTAACAGCAAAAATGAATTAAATAAAAATAGCGGTAATTTACTTAATATTCCATTTAATGAAAAATTATATTCTGTTTTTTCATATAATGAAGAAGTAAATGATAATGTAAAATCACTTAATAAAAATGAATATGCAGGACTGATAGATAATAATGTATTAAAATTTGATTTGCCGGGTTTAATTTTTCAATTGAATAATATAAATCATCAGTATAAAATCGAATCACCTGTCTTATATAATTTTTTAGATTTTGTTTGTAAAAAAATAATTAAACTGAATTCTGATGATTCTGAAAAATTTTTAAAAGAGCCGATAGCCATGTTCACTCACGACGTTGATCAGGTAAATATTAATTCAGTTCAGCATACATTAAAGTTTTTTGAGTCTGCAATCAAAAATAAAGATTTAAAATCTTTTATTTACGGTATTTCGCAGTTGAAAAAAAGAGTAACTTCGTCAAAAGATATAAATGAAATTAATTATGAAAATTATCTGGAGACTGAAAACAGATTCAATTGCAGATCCGCGTTTTATTTTACCTGTCTCGGTTCTGAAAGGGATAACATAGATCCGTTATATACGTTGAAAACAAAACTTATTTACAACAATATTACTGTTAAAGAATTATGGGACCGCATTTTAAAAAACGGCAATGAAATAGGTCTTCATACAAGCGTTTATTCAATAAAACGCGATAAAGAATTAAATAATGAAATTAAAAGAATAAAAAATGAAGTTCCTGAATTAAAAGGAACCCGCGCACATACATTGCGCGTCTCAGAAAATTTTTATAAGATTCTTGAACAAGAAAAAATCGAATATGACACGTCTTACTCATATAATGAAATGATAGGTTACAGGTCAGGTCATTTTTTGCCGTTTTATCCTTTTATTGACGGCCGGAAACTTGATGTGCTGATAATTCCATTTTCATTTATGGACAGCATACTGGCTCATCAGAACGGTTATCCGAAAAATCAAACTGAAAAAAATATGCATTTCGAAAATATAAAAGTTCATATGGATAATTTGATAAAACATAATGGGATAATGGTGTTTAACTGGCATTTCAGAACAGTAAATAACAGCAGAATGCCGTATATGTTTGAAATATACAAGGATATTTTAAAATATCTTTATGATAAAAAAATCAAATTTGTAAGACCGTGCGATTTTGCATATTCATATAAAAAATATTTATTAAATTTTTACAAATAAAAAAATGTCAAACTGGAATCAATATTGGAATAACCGTTCAAAAACTGAAACAAGTGATGTTTCAGCTTCAGGATACACTCAATCAGGGAATACTGTAACTCCTGAAATAATTTGTTCTATGCAGGAAGATATTTCGAAAAAACTCGAGATTTCTGCGGCTGATAAGATGCTTGAAGTCGGATGCGGAGCAGGTATGCATGTAAAGGTTTTTAAACCTAAAGTAAAACAAATTATAGGAATAGATTTGGCATTTGGAATGACTAACCGCGCAAAGTCTGAATGCGGGATAAACACTGTAAATTCGGGTTCGGTAACTCTTCCTTTTAAGAATTCAATATTTGATAAACTTTTATGCTACAGCGTTTTTCATTATTTTTGTGATTATGATTATGCGCTGAATGTTGTTAAAGAATTTCTGCGTGTTGTAAAACCTGGAGGAATAATATTAATTGGAGATATTCCTGATAAAAATAAAAGAAATCAGTATTTGAATTATATGAATAAAGGAAATAAAATAAATAATTTTAAAGATAAAATAAAATATATTATTAATGGACTTAATATAAAAAAATATAATCTTGAATTGTTTTATAAAAAAGAATTTTTTAAAGATATTAATATTAATGGCGCGGAAATTTCAATAGTTGAACAAAATTATAAACCGTGCCGTATATTGACTGAGATGAAAATAAGATTTGATGTTGTTATAAAGAAAAAATAATATGATACCTCGAATAAGGCCGATTTTAAATACAGATATAATCAGGTGGTTGACGCTGAAAAATGTTAGCGAGACAGATGAAATTACAGCGGAATTCATATCTGCTTTAAAAAATAATTATAATTTTGAAAAAATATTATTTTTTGATTCGGGAAGATCTGCTTTAAGTTTTTGTTTAAAAAATATCAGAGATGATAAACGGAATGAAGTAATAGTTTCAGCTTTCACGTGTTCTGTAGTAGCAGACTCGGTTATAAATGCTGGATTGAAACCTGTTTTTGCTGATAGCTGTATAACAGATTTTTCTATTGAACTTGAATCATTGAAAAAATGCGTTAATAAGAATACACTCGCTGTTGTTTATCCTCATCATTTTGGAATTGGGTCAGAAAAGATTCTGGAAATAACCGGATATTTGAATGAAAAAAATATTTTTTTAATCGAAGATATAGCGCAAAGCATATTTTGTTATGCAGGAGAAAAAAAAGCCGGGAGTATAGGAGATTTTGCCATAATGTCTTTTGGGCTGGATAAACCTATTTCGTGCGGTCAGGGCGGGGCATTACTGATAAACAATGAAAAAACAAAGATGAATTATTTTCAGGATTATAAGTATGAATCTGAAATTAAAGAAATTCAGGATATAATTTCTTTGATAATAACTCATTATTTTTTCTGCAATCCGAATTATAATTGTTTTTTACAGTTGGAAACAGCAGAACGGTTTATAAAAAAAAACAGGATTTATTCAGTTGAAAATTTAAATGAAGTATTGTTTGAATTTGAAAAATACATTTATACAGAATCTGTTAAAAAAGAAAAAAAAATTAAAAAGATTTTTAATATATTATTTTCTAAAACAAGTAAAGTTTCCGGCAGTATGATAAGCAAAAAAAAATTATATGTGCTGGCAAAAAATTATGAATTGTTTAAAAGTGAACGTATTTTAAGAAATGAAAATGCGGTAAAATGGGGAGAATTAATTAATTTAAAATTTTCAGATAAAATAATGCCTTTAAAAATATCAGGGAATCAGTCAAATCACAGTATTTTAAAATATCCTGCTTTGGTTTCTGATAAAAGTTGCAGAGAAGAAATTTCAAAATATTTTATTGAAAAATGCGGAATAGAAACAGGATCGTTTAATTGGCCTTATATATTGCCTCACCGGAAACTTTACAGAAAATACAGAAATAATAGTTATGAATATAAAAACGCGCTGAACATATCTGAATGTATAATTAATTTTCCAGTTCACAGCGGGTTGAATTTTGATAAATTGATAAAAAAAATTAATTTTTGATTGTGGAGATAATTGTTTATGAAAATATTATTGATAAATCCTCCGTACACAAGATTTAAAGGACTTGTAGACAGGTATTTTCCTATAGGTTTAGGGTATTTGGCTGCGGTTCTTGAAAAAGCAGGACATACGGCATTAATATATAATGTTGAAAACAGCGCAATAGGAGAAGGAGAAGTTAATTGGGAATTCATTCATAGGCTTGATGTTTTTGATGAATTTTTAAGACGGCAGGCTGATGAGAATAATTTTATTTATGAAGAAATCAGAAATGTTTTAAAAGAATTCAAACCTGATTTGATAGGAATATCAAATAAAACAGTTACATTTAAGATAACGTTACGTGTTGCAAAAATCTGTAAATCAATTTTTCCAGAGGTTCCTATAGTTATGGGTGGAGTTCATTCAACCGCGTGCCCTGACGAAATAATTTCAAATGAATTTGTTGATTTTAATGTTATAGGAGAAGGAGAAGAAACTCTTACAGAATTAGCAGCCGTATTGGAAAAGAGGCAATCTGATTTTTCAAAAATCAAAGGATTGTATTATAAAGATAAATATAAAAATGTTTTTAAAAATGAGTTAAGACCATTGATACAGGAACTTGATAAATTACCGCTTCCGGCATGGCATTTGCTTTTAAACAACCATAATTACAGTAAAACATTATATCAGTCAATGCTTGGCGGAATTTTTACGAGCCGCGGATGTCCATTCAGATGCGCGTTTTGCTACTGGGAGATGTTTGGAGGAAAAGTCAGATGGCGTTCACCCGAACTTGTTATCGAGGAAATTCAGCTGATGAAGGAAAAATACGGGGTAATAGAATTTTATTTTTGGGACGATGTGTTTACAGTGAACAAGCAGCGGCTGATACAGTTTTGTAATCTTCTGATTGAAAAGAAAGTTAATATAGCATGGAGATGCCATTCAAGAGCTGATTTATGGGATGCTGATATAATAAAACTTGTTAAAAAAGCTGGATGTTACAGGACATCTCTTGGAATAGAATCAGGTTGTGAAGAAACTTTGAAATATATGAACAAAAAATTGAATCTTGATACTGTAAGGAACTGCGCGGAATTGCTTAATAAATACAATCTTCCGTGGAATGCTGCATTTATAATCGGTTTTCCTGAAGAAACAGAAGAACAGATGCTTGAAACATTTGAATTTATAAAACAGATAAATCCCGGCGAACTGTTTTTATCCGTTTTCACTCCGTTTCCAGGCACAGAACTTTATTATAAAACCAAAGAATTGGGATTGCTGGAAGGGGAAATCGAATGGGAAAAATTTGAAACCAAGGGACCGAAAAACGCTTTTGTTTTAAAAGTATCAAAAGAAAGGTTTCAGGAACTTCATAGAACAATGATGAAATGGATAGACGAATACAATAAAACCGCCAATACTTTCTGGTACCGCCTTAAGATGAGGCTTCCGTATTACAAAAAGCATCCTGTTTTATTTGCAAGGAGAACCTACGAATATTTATATAAAATGTTTTATAATGTTTTACGGCCTAAACTGGTTCATACATCTAAATGAATTTATATAATAAAAATAATCAATTATGACAAACGATAATTTAACTCAAATTTCAGGGAAAGATATTATTTGTATTTCTTCAATGGATTATGAAGAACATATGACAGCTAAACAGCAGGTTATGAAAATACTTGCTAAACGGAATCGCGTGTTTTTCTGTCAGAAAGAAACCGGACTTGAACATTTGATTAAGCATCCGCAGTTATTAAAAAAAATTTATTTAAGATACACAAAACCGTATTATGAAAAAGATGGAATGAAAATTATAAATTTACCGATACTGTTTCCGGGCAGGTATTATTCCAATCTTATAAATTCTTTAAATCAGAAAAAAGTTGCGGGATATTTATTGAAATTATATAAAAAATTCGGAATAAACAAACCAATTTTATGGACTTTTGTGCCGCATTCTGCTCCGTTATTTGAAACGCTTCCTGCATCGTTCAGAATTTATCATTGTGCAGAAAATTATAATATCACAGCTTCAGGAAGAAAAAAAAATATTATGCAGGAACAGGAAAATAAATTATGTGAAATCAGCGATGCTGTTTTTTGCGTTACTGCAGGAGTTTATGATAAGATTTCGCATATAGTTCCTGAAAAATCTTTTTTAACATACAATGGAGCTGATATTAAAAATTACAGCAGAGCATTATTCAAAATTGAAGAACCTGCTGATTTGAAAAATATTCCTCAACCAAGAATACTCCATATGGGAATGGTTAACGGGAAAGTAGATTTGGATTTAGCTCTGTATATTGCTGAAAAAAGGGAAAATATCAGTATAATATTTGTAGGAGATATTTTTTACAGCGATATAAATCTACAGAAATTCAATCAGTTACGCGGGATGAAAAATGTATTTTTTTTAGGAATGAAAACAGTAGAACAATTGCCTGATTATTTATCTAATTGTTCTGCTGGTTTAATACTTGGGAAAAAAAATGAATGGACTAAAATCACCAAACCTTTAAAAAGTTACGAATACCTTGCATCAGGAAAGCCTGTAGTTGCAATAGGTTTTCCGGAGTTAAAAAGTTTTGAAAAATATTTTTTTATATCTGAAAATTATGATGATTTTATAAGTAATATTGATTTTGTAATCGGCGGGCGGAGGAAATCGACTCCTGAAGAACAGAATCAGTTTTCTCAACAGCATTCTTGGGAAAACCGTGTTAAGGAAATGGAAAAAATTATTATTAGATTAGAACGATAGAGGGAAAAAATGAAAAATAAAATTTATATTTCGGTATTTTTTGTTTTTGCATTTGCCTGGCTTTTATCAGGAATAAACTGGGGTTTGATGTCTGATAGACGTAAAACTTTGGTAGAAGAAGGAATTGAGGATAAAAAGAAATTGTATTCAGAAATGATATTCGAACGTGAAAATAAATATAATAAGGAAGAATATATTTTTTCAAGATGGGGTAAAGAAATAAAAGATAACACAATTGGAAAATCACAGTTATTTCAGATAATAGATTATTCAGCAGGATATAATCTGAAAGGGTTTTATTCATTGATAAGGCCGTTTTATTTAAGATCATATCATCAGGACGAACAGCAGGCAATCCAGCCGATTTCGAATATGAACCCGAAAAAACTGGATTTCAATCCTAAGTTTTATATTTACGGCGGAGGGTATATTTATCCTACGGCATTTTCTCTTGGGATATTTAATATTCTTGGATTTTTTAAGGTAAAGACAGATTTGAATTATTATTTTGAAAATCCGGATGAAATGGCAGGAATGTATATTGCCGGAAGGTTTGCTGTAGTTATTTCAATATTTTTACAGATTGTTTTGCTGTTTTTGTTATGCCGCAAGTTAACCACGGAAAAATTTGCTCTGTTTTTATGTCTGACATATTTGGTTTCGCCGCTTGTAACGGCAAATAAAAATCTTATGAAACCGCATTTATTCGCACAATTTTTCAGTTTAGTGATGTTATATTATGTATATAATATGTCAATTAATAAAAATTTGAAATTTAAATTTTCTATAATATCGGGTTTATTTATCGGGTTCGGAGCAGGATGCAATATGCTGAACGCAGTATTATATCTGATACCAGCCGGAATGATAGTTTTAGAAAATTATAATTTTGCGGGGAAACTTAAATTTTTAATCATTACCGGTGTGAGCGTAATAGCCGGATATTTTATTGTTAACCCGTATGTTATTTTTGATTTGAAAAATTATTATTATGAAATGATTTATATAACCCATTATTCAGGTGAAGCTAAACCTGCTTTTAGTAATTTTTTTAAAATGACATTAATGAAATATTTAAATTTCTATTTAATTGTTTTGATATTTTGCTATATTATTTTATTAAAAAAAATTAAAATGATTATAAAATCCCCATTTTCGAAAATTATTATAAGTTCAACTTTTTTTGTTGCAATATTTTTATCATATATGGCGTATAAAAAAGTAGGGACATATTCTTTGTATTATATGCCGACATTGTATCCTTTAGTAATTATTACTCCTGCATTATTGTATAAAAGTTTTTCTGATATAGAACGTAAACTTGTTTTTTTATTGATTTCAGTCTGGATGATATGTAATTTATTTGTTTCTGTTCAGTATCAAATGGATTTTCATGTTGACGGTTCTGAGAAAAGTCATAGAATAACTGCAGGAGAATGGATTAATAAAAATATCAAATCAGGAACTGATGTCGGAATAATAGACTGTCAGCCTCAGGATATACCTGCGTTCGGATTTTCTAAATATAAACTTAGTATTTATCCTTCAAAATATAATTCTGATATAGACGTTTCAAATTCTGAATATATAATATGTTCGGATTATTCTTACAGAATGGTATGGGTAGATGAACTTGTAAAATCCCGTAAATATGAAATAATTAAAGTTTTTAAAAGCGATAGATTTTATTACAGATTATGGGAACAGCTTAATATGCCTATTTATATTTTAAAAAAAATATAGCATAAATTATGATAATATTAATTAATCCGAACCTTGTATTTCAAAAAAATGATCCGTTTACTACAGGAGTAGTTTATATGCCTGTTGGTTTGGCATATGCTGCGGCAGTATTGAACAAATCAGGGTTTCCTATAAGAGTTATTGACGCATTTGGTGAAAATCCCGGGCAATTGGAAAGATCCGGTAAGTTTAATATTCTCGGATTGACTTATGAAGAAATTTTGTTTAAAATTCCGGAAGATTCTAAAATTATTTATGTTTATGCCATAAATTTATTAAACCATATTTCAACAGTTTCAATAATTGAAAATATAAAATTAAAATATCCGGATAAAATTGTTATTGTTATTGAAAACACTCAAGCTGTAACTGCGTATGCTTTAAAAAAGGTTTATAAAGAATTTCTGGCTGCAGGAGCTGATTATGTTTTAACAGGCGAATGTGAATTTTCTATAGTTGAATTGACTAATTTTTTATTATCGTCCTGTAATAATGAAAACTTTAAAAAAATTAATGGACTTTGCGGAAAAGATTTTTTTAATGAAAATTATAATGTTATTGAGAATCCCGATAGTTTACCGTTTCCTGCCTGGGAATTTTTTCCTGTTGAAAATTATTGGAAATTAAAATTTGGACACGGGCCTGTATCATTAAAAAAATATATGCCGATTTTAACGTCGCGAGGATGTCCTTATAAATGCAGATTTTGCGTATCTCCAGAAAATAATTTCGGAAAATGGCGGTCGCGTTCAGAAAAAAATATTGTTGATGAAATTGAAAAATATGTTAATGAATTTGGTGTTGAAGAATTTCATATAGAAGATCTTAATCCTACGGTTTCAGATGAAAGAATTCAGAATATATGCAAAGAAATTTTAAGAAGAAATTTGAAAATTATATGGAAAATAGCTGCTGGAACTAAAGTTGAAACTATTAAATCCGAGGAAACTGTCAGATTAATGGCTGAATCAGGATGCAGATATATTTCTATTTCTCCTGAAACAGGTTCGCCGGATGTTCTTAAAAAAATGAATAAACCATTTGATATTGATCATGCAGTAAAAAACATCCGGTTTTTTAAAAAATATAAGATTTTTGTTCAAACCTGTTTTGTACTCGGATTTCCGGGAGAAACAAAACAGGATTTAATTAAAACTTATGAGTTAATAAAATCTCTGACTAAATTCGGGATAGATGAAATCGCGCTGTTTATAATAGCGCCTGTTCCGGGTTCTTCGATATTTGAAGAATTCAAAGGATACTTATCTTTGTCAGATTTGAATTTTACGCCGTCGTGGCGTTCAGATTATGAATTTTTAGTTAAATTCAGAATGAAACTTTATAGAATGTTTTTGATTATAAAATTAATATATCATCCGTTAAAAGTGATAAAACAATCAATTAATTTTTTTAAAAGATCATTTGACACAAAAATGGAAATGGTTCCTTACAGAGCTCTTATATACAAATATTATGAATTCAGGAGCCGTTTTAAAAAATAAAATTTATTAAAAATTCTGGTAAAAATTATGACAACAAAAACAAATTTTTTTAATGAGTTGAATTGCAAAGTATGCGGTTCTTCAAAATATGAAATCATATACGAATCTTTATATCCGGAGAATATTTCCGAAGAAGAATTGAGAAAATCATTTATGGCTTCAAGCGATAGAAAACTTCTGGACAGGCTTGTGAGATGCGGGGATTGCGGGTTTGTTTATATAAATCCTCAGCTTGCCCCTGAACTTATTGTCAGTTCATATTCCGGAGCAGTTGATGAAACGTTTGTTTCGCAAAATGCGAGCAGAATAATAACATTTAAAAATTCGTTTAAAAAAGTTATTAATAAATTGGGGATAACTGATACTTCGAAATATAAAGTTCTTGACATAGGATGTGCTGGCGGAGCTTTTCCTAAAGCTGCGTTTGATCTTGGATTTGAAATCACAGGGATAGAGCCTTCTAAATGGCTTTCAGAATACGGCCGGACACAATATAATATAGATATCAGAACAGGGACTCTAGAATCTCATGATTTTCAAGAAAGACAGTTTGATATCATAACATTATGGGATGTATTGGAACATATAAGTTGTCCTGAAATGACTTTAATTAAAATTGATAAATTACTGAAAGATAGCGGCCGTCTTGTTTTAACTTATCCTGATATAAACAGTTTCACTTCAAGGATACTTGGTAAAAACTGGCCGTTTTTATTAAGTGTTCATCTGTATTATTTTAACAGAAAAACAATCAGGAAATTTCTTGAAAAATATGGATATGAAGTTGAGTATGTTTCGCCGTACTGGCAGTCGTTAGAGTTAGGCTACATTTTGAAACGAGCAGCAAATTATTTTAAATTATTCAGTATATTTTGTAAATTAAGCAAAATCGCAGGAATTTCAGGATTACCTTTAAAATATAATATGGGACAGACTCTTGTAATAGCGCGTAGAAAAAATAAAATATAATTTTTATAATGGATTTAAACAATCGGCTGACAATAATGAGTTTAATTTAATTATGATACCAAAAAATATTAAAGCTGTAATTTTTGATATGGACGGAGTATTGATGCTGTCGTGCGGATGCCATGAATCTGCATTCAGGAAAGTTTTGTCTGGTATAGGAATTGAAATGGAAGACTATCAAGAATATGCGGGAATGAGAACTGATGAAGTTTTTTATTCTGAATTGATAAAAAATAAATATTGCGATTGTTCAG
>JAGOBX010000083.1 GCA_017999075.1 Candidatus Babelota bacterium
GCTGGATTGGAAAATATGCAGAAGCAGAAAAAATACTGATGAATATTATAAATAAATATCCCGAATAATATGAAGCGTATGTTAGCCTCGCCAGAATTTATTTCTGGCAAAATAGGTATAATGAAGCCGAACAATTTATTAATAAATTATTGTTATTAAAACCTGACGACACTGAATCAAAAAAAGTTCTTGAGCAAATCAAATATCAAAAGCAAATTGTTTATAATAAAAATATTTTCATAGATAATATTCTTTCCAGCCGCAACGATAACAAACAGATAAATTTTATTAATCCTTCATTAGGACAAAAACTTGATCTTTATTTTTCTGTAAATATTTTAAGAGATTACGAGCCTTTGCTGAATAAGTATCCTTACAAAGAAATTACTTTTAAAACAGGCGCAGGTTATAATAGTTTTTATAAAAAAAATCCAGTATCGATTTATTTAAAAAAAGGCATTCTGAAGCAGATTAACGATAATACCGGAGAAAATGAATATTCTCTTAGCATTAATTCATTGACATTAAAATCATCGTATTCTTTTAACAAAACTCATTTGACAACTGTTTTGAATTTAAATCAAAATAATAATCAGGGACCATCTTATTTTAAAACTTCAAATGATTGTATTAGATTAAGACCGTTCTTACTTTTAAATAATGAAATAAGTGAAAATTACAAAATTTATACTTCTTATTCTTCGGAAGACTGGTATAGAAAATCGTCAAATTCAAACAATCTATTTATAGAAAGCTTACATACTTTTTCCATATCTAATTTATTCATAAGTAAAAAAACTTATTATTCTCTTGATATGTCAAGATCAGTATATTCAAAAGACTCAGTTCGTAATTATACAGATTACATTTTTCAGGCAGATAAATTATTGACGAGCTCGTTAAAAAAAGAATTACGTTTGATTTTAAAATATAAATACAGGGATTATAAAAATTCAAATCTGCATTTTTATTACTTTAAGACATTTTATTCATTTAATCAATTGAATAATTCAAAAATTAAATATGGATGCAGTTATGAATTTAATTTGATTAAACCATACACTACAACAGGTCATAAATTAGAAACAAATTTAACTTATAAATTGAATGAAAAAATAAATGTTTCGATTGAAACTGATTTTCTTTTTTATACGGCAAAAGATAAAGACAGAGAATTAAATACTTTTTTGAAATTAGACTATAAATATTAAAAACTTATGTTTATAATTTATTTGATTTTGTCTGTAATTTTAAATTTTATAAATGTTCCGCTGCTGTTTGGAGTTGATATGCTGTTCGGCGGAATTTTTGTATTCTATATTTTGCAAACTTATGGTTTGAAAAAAGCTCTTATCGCATCTTTTGTTTCTGCTGCAGTAACCTTTTATCATTGGAATCATTTTTATGCAATTATAATATTTTTTTGCGAAACGCTATTCGTAGGATTGTTATACCAAAAAACTAAAAACATTGTTATAAATAATTTATTTTATTGGACTTTTGCAGGTTCGCCGTTAGTAATAATATTTTATAAATTTTTATTAAACCATTCATGGAATTCAGTAACTATAATTGTTTTAAAACAGGCGATAAACGGAATATTTAATTCTTTAATTGCATTTTTGATTTATAGTTTAATAATGCCTCTTTTCTCAAAAAATGAAAAAAGATTGCTGAAATTACAGGTTATTTTATTTAATATTATGGTATTGTTTATTTTGCTGCCTGCATTACTTATTATAATTAATTCTTCAGAAAATCAATTCGCTCAGATAGAGGGTGAAATTAAACATGATCTCGAATTATCAATTCATAATCATTCAGATTACTTGAATAAATGGTTCGATGAAAAATTGTTTTTATTAAATCAAACAGCTCTAAAATATACTTCACAACAAAAAAATGTATCCGAAATGCAGAAAGATTTGGAGTTATTAAAATCAACAAACAATGATTTTCATAATATGTATATAGCTGATTCTACAGCTAAAACCATAGCATTTTTTCCTATTGTAAATGAAAAAGGGCAATACAATATAGGCAGAAATTTCAGTGACAGGAATTATTTTAAAAAACTTGTTGAAACAAAATCTCCGGTAATATCGGAAATATTTATAGGAAGAGGCGGAGTTTTCAAGCCGATAATAACAATTAGTTCGCCTATTATAAAGAATGGAGATTTCTATGGATATATTCTTGCCGCAGTTAATATTGATGAAATCAGAGACACAATAAAAAAATTTTACCAAAA
This sequence comes from Candidatus Babelota bacterium, assembly GCA_017999075.1. Classification (GTDB taxonomy): domain Bacteria; phylum JAGOBX01; class JAGOBX01; order JAGOBX01; family JAGOBX01; genus JAGOBX01. Next base: position 2,252 of record JAGOBX010000083.1, read on the forward strand.
ATTTAATATTGATATGATTTTAATTGACGATTTGAAAAATATAGTTTTTTCAACCGGAGACAATTATAAACAATTAGAAAAATTCGATGATTTCGATAAATACGATAAATATTATTTTAATGAAAATCTTTATAAAATAACCCCAAAATTTTCTATAAATGTTTCTCCAGTTCAGCGTTGGGCAAAAACAAATTATATATATAAAACCAAATTAAATAATAATTGGGAGTTGTATGCTCTGCTAAAAAGCGAGCCTTTTCAGGCGCAATTATTTAAATACAACACCCAAAAAATGATTATAGTTTTGTTGCTTATAGTTTTTGCAATTATAATAGCTCATTATACGACAAAATCTTTAATTTTTGATATTGGTCAGCTTAATATCATAACTGAAAATATTCCTGATAGACTTAATACCAATCAGCCGATAAATTGGGTGAATTCAAAATTTGAGGAATTCAATAATCTTAACAGCCGTTTCAAAAATATGGCTGGAAAATTAAAAGAATATATTTTTGCTTTAAAAGAAAATCAGGAATTGCTTGAATCCCGTATTGCAGAGCGGACTTCAGAATTGGAATCTGCATATAAAAAATTACAGATTGAAACTTATGAAAATAAACTTTTAATTAATAAACTTAAACTTCGTGACCGTGCCATAGAAGCATCAAACGACGGGATCATTATAACTGATGCATTGAATGATAATGCTATAATTTTTGTAAATAAAGTTTTTGAAAAAATAACAGGATACGCTTCACATGAAGTGCTTGGAAAAAATCCGCGTTTTTTACAAGGTAAAAACACAGATTCTGAAAGCTTAAAAATAATAAGGAATGCTATAAAAAATAATGAATCGATAACTATTGAACTTCTTAATTATAAAAAAGACCGAAGCCAGTATTGGAATCTTCTATCAATAGCTCCTATAAAAGATGAAAATGATATTACGACAAATTTTGTAGGGACGCAATCTGATATAAGTTTATTGAAAGAAAATCAATTGCGTATAAATGCGATACTGGCAACAGCTACTGAAGCTATTATTACAATTTATGACAATGGAACAATTGAATTATTCAATAATGCCGCAGAAAAAATATTTGGATACAAAGCGGAAGAAGTTATTGGAAAAAGTTTTAAAATGCTGATACCTCCAGAGTATGCTGATAAACACGATAATTATATAAAAAATTATGATGCCGTAAAAAAAATTATCGGAACATCTAAAGAAGTTAAAGCCCTTCGTAAAAACGGAGAAATATTCTATGCTGAATTGTCAATAAGTGAAATAAATTTGAATAATAAAATAACATATACGGGTATTTTACGCGATATATCAGATAGAAAACAATTTGAAAAAAAATTAAAAGAAGCAAAACTGATTGCAGAAACAGCCAATCAGGCAAAAAGCGCATTTCTTGCTTCAATAAGTCACGAGATAAGAACTCCGATGAATGCTATAGTCAGTATGTCTCATTTTCTTGAAAAAACAGGATTATCTCAAGAACAGCACGAATTTATAAATGTTTTGAAAAATTCAAGTGAAAATTTATTGCTTATTATTGAACAAATTCTTGATATATCTAAACTTGAAAATATAAAAATCAAACTTGAACCAGCGCCGTTTGAATTCAGAGAAATAATTATAAAACCAGTTTCAATACTGGATGTAAAATTTAAAGAAAAAAAATTAAAATTTGAGTATGATATAGATAGTAATATTCCTGAAATTTTAATAGGCGATTTATTAAGGTTAAAACAGATATTAATGAATATATTGTCCAATGCAATTAAATTCACTGAAACCGGATTTGTCAGATTAGAAGTTAAAATGATTGAAAAAAATTCTGAAGTTTGCGAGGTGATGTTTATTGTTACTGACACAGGAATAGGAGTTCCTGAAAATATGAAAACTGTAATATTCGATAAATTTATGCAGGCGGATATTTCTGTTTCGAGAAAATTCGGCGGAACAGGGCTTGGACTTTCAATTACCAAAGAACTTATAAACATGATGTCAGGAAATATTTGGGTGGAAGATAATAAGCCGCATGGAAGTATTTTTAAGTTTAATATTAAATTCCAGATTCCTTCGCACGAAGAAATAAAAACTGTTAACGAAAATTACAACAGAAAATTTGAAAATCTGATAACTGAAAATAATTATAAAATACTAATTGCTGAAGACGATAAAACCAATCAGTTTATTTTAAAAAACTTGTTGAAAAATTATAAAAATATAAATTATATTTTAAGTGAAAATGGATTAGATGCGGTAGAAAAATTTATTAACGATAAATTTGATTTAATACTTATGGATGTTAATATGCCAGTTATGGACGGATTGACTGCGGTCCGGAAAATAAGGGAACACGAAGAACATCAAAATATAACCAGACCTGTTTCTATCATACTTTTTACAGCTACTACGATAGAACAATTCAGTGATAAAATAGAAGTTTTAAATATTTCGGATTATATTTTAAAACCTATAATTCCTGATAATTTTTATAAAAAAATCGGAGAAGCGTTAAAATATTCTTTCTCTGAAAAATTACCAAATAAAGATTCAGAAGGCATAACCAAAAAAATTATAAATGAATTAACTGATTACGGAAAAGGTATACTGGATGTGGAAAAAGCATTGAATAATATTGATGAAGAAATAGAATTGTATTTGATTTTAATAAACCAATATTTTGATGACTACGGTTCAAAATTAGATGAAATTAAAAATGTTTTTCAAAATAAAATATACGATAAAATGATTTTTATTTCTCATAAGTTGGTTACTGCTTCTGCAAATATCGGAGCATATAAACTTTCTTCATTCTCAAAACAAATTGAAAATATGCTGAACGAAGAAAAAGAGTTGGATAATCAATTATATGTCTCTTTTATTGATGAATATATAAAAATCAATAAATGTATATCTGAGATTAAAAAAAAATATGAATTATAAATTATATAAACAATTAATAAACAATTTGCCTGTAGGTTATGCATATCATAAAATTATTCTTGACGATTCTGGAAATCCGGCAGATTATGAATTTTTAGAGGTTAACCCCGCTTTTGAAAAGTTTACAGGATTGTCATCATCAAATTTAATTAATAAAAAAATAACTGATGTTATTCCTGGTTTTCGTAATGATAAATTTGATTGGATTAAATTTTACGGCAATATCGCTATAAACGGTGGGGAAACAGAATTAGAACAATTTTTCCAGCCGTTTAATAAATGGTATAAAATAAATGTATCTTCTCCTGAAAAATTTTATTTTGTAACCGTATTTGTGGATATTACAAAAGAAAAAAACGAATTAAATGAATTGGATAATTTTTTTTCGGTTAATTTGGATTTATTGTGTATTGCAGATGTGGAAGGGAATTTTATAAAAATAAATAAAGAGTGGGAAAAAATTTTAGGTTATCCTGAGTCTGAACTGATGAAAAAAAAATTCATTGATTTTATTCATCCGGACGATCTTGAAAAAACATTCGATGCAATTTCTCAACTTAAAAATGAAAATGAAGTTTTGAATTTTGTAAATAGATACAGATGTATTGATGGAACATACAGGTATCTGGAATGGAAATCAGTTCCTTTTAAAAATTTAATTTACGCTGCTGCGCGGGATATTACATTATCTAAAATGTCCCAACTTGAATATAACGGTATAATTAATACGACAAAAGACGGATTTTGGATTAGTGATCTGCATGGACAAATAATTGATGTAAATAATTCATACTGTGAAATGACAGGATATGCCAAAGATGAGCTGTTAAACCTGAATATATCTGATATCGAAGCGGTGGAAAACCCTGAAGAAATTGAAAAACAAAAACGCATAAAAAAAATACTGTCTGAAGGATTTGACAGGTTTGAAACAAAACATAAAAAAAAAACGGCAATTCAATAGAAGTGGAAATCAGCGTTAATTATATTTCCGAACCTAAAGGTCGCCTTATAGTTTTTGTTAGAGATATAACTGAAAGAAAAATGTTTGAAAATGATTTATTGAAAGAAAGGTTTCGTCTTTCAGAAATAATAAGAGGCACAAATGTTGGAACATGGGAATGGAATATTCAGACTGGTGAAACAATATTTAATGAACAATGGGCTGAAATAATCGGCTATAAATTGGATGAACTCATGCCTGTATCAATTAAAACATGGATTGATTTTGCTCACCCGGAAGATTTGAAAAAAAGCGGCGAACTTTTAGAAAAACATTTTAAAGGAGAACTGGAATATTATGAAATCGAAAGCAGAATGAAACATAAAAACGGCAGCTGGGTTTGGGTGCTTGACAGAGGGAAAATATCAAAATGGACTGAAGACAGAAAACCTCTTTTAATGTTTGGAACACATCAGAATATTACAGACAGAAAATATGCTGAAGAAGCTTTAAAACAAAGTGAAAAAAAATTCCGCACATTTTTTGAAAACAATCCTGCGCTTATTAAAATAAGCAAACTTCCGGAACGTATAATTACCGAAGTTAATAATGCATTTTTAAATAAAACAGGTTATACTAAAAGCGAAATTATAGGTAAAAGATCAGAAGATGTTAACCTTTTTGTATATACCGATGCTGATAAAAAAATTTTTATAGATAATAATCTAAAAGAAAAAGGGAAAATAGATAATATCGAATTAATAATACAAGCTAAAAACGCAAATATGCTTGAAGTTATATTTTTTGGAGAAATAATAGAAAGCCAAGGGGACAAGTATTTAATGACTGTTATGTCCGATATAACAGAACAAAAAAAAGCTGAACGTGCTGCAATTGCAGCTGATAACGCTAAATCTGATTTTCTTGCCAATATAAGCCATGAAATCAGAACTCCGCTGAACGCGATAGTCAGTATGTCTCATTTCCTTGAAAAAACAGGATTAACTCCTGAGCAAAGCGAATATATTGGTGTTTTGAATACGGCAAGTGAAAATTTATTATTTCTTATAGAACAAATTCTTGACATATCAAAGCTTGAAAAAATATATATGAAACTTGATAACGAAATTTTTGATATTAAAAATATAGTACAAAATATAATATCAATTATAAAACCGAAATTGAAAGAAAAACCGTTAAATTTTAATTTTAATATGGATAATGATATTCCTGCATTTGTCACAGGAGATCCTTTCAGAATAAAACAAATATTATTAAATCTTCTTTCTAATGCAATAAAATTTACTGAATCTGGAAAAATTGATTTTGATATTAAATTATTAAATGAATCCAGTGATTCTTGTGAACTATTATTTTCTGTCGCAGATACTGGAATAGGTATGACTGATTTTCAAAAAAATATAATATTTAATAAATTTACTCAGGCTGATTCGTCTATTTCAAAAAAATATGGCGGAACCGGACTTGGACTTTATATAGCAAAGGAATTAGTAAAACTAATGGGAGGGAAAATACAAATAGAAGATAATAACCCCCATGGAAGTATTTTTAAGTTTAATATAAAATTAGGCGTGTCAAAAAAAGAAAAATTCCGAAATAGATACTTAAAACAAAAATTGAATTATGAAACATTGCTGGCGCAAAAAAATTATTCAATTCTTGCCGCAGAGGACGATAAAACCAATCAGTTTATACTTAAAAATTTATTTAAAAATTATAAAAATATTTCTCTTTCAATCGCTTCAAACGGAATTGAAGCTGTAAATTTATTTAAAAATAATAATTTTGATTTGGTGCTTATGGATATAAATATGCCTAAAATGGACGGATTCACTGCTGCGCGAGAAATAAGAAAAATAGAAAAAAATTATGGAACTGCCACCATTCCCATAATGCTTTTTACAGCAACTACAATTGAAAAATTAAACGACAACATTAAAGATTTAGAAATATACGGGTATATACTGAAACCTATTGAACCTTCTGATTTTTATGTTAAAATCAGTGAAGTCTTGAATTTTTCAACTGAAAGCGTTTATAAACCACAAAAAAAATCATCAGATATTTCAAAATTAAAAATTATATGCGGAAAAATAATTGATGTGGAAAAAGCTTTGAATAACATTGATTGGGAATTCGAATTGTATTTAAAACTCATAAATCTGTACATTAACGAATATACTTCCCAATCTGATATAATAAAAAAAATGTTTAAAGAAAAAGTATCGGATAAAATAATTTTTATTTCACATAAACTTATTACAGCTTCAGCTAATATCGGAGCTTATAATTTATCTGCATTATCAAAACAAATACAGGATACACTTAACGATAAAAAAAATGTCGGGACTGATTTGTATAATTTGTTTATAAATGAATTTGAAGATGTAAATAAGTGTGTTGTTCAAATAAAAAATATCTAACAATGTATTTTTTGGGATTATGTTATTTATATACCAATATTTTATTTTGATAAAATAAATTCAAGTATTGTGTCAGCCTGTTTAGCAGCAGCTATATTGACTTTCGGAGAAAAAGGAGGTAATGTCTCGCAGACTTGTGAAACTAGATCGCCTATTAAATAAAAATTTGGTTTGATTTTATGAATTGATATTTCATCGCTTTTTCCTATGCCTGCTAATCCTGAAGCTGAAACAATAAATTTATTTGTTAATATAAATTTTTCAACTATCATTTTTTTTAATTCGGCTTTATCAACTGCTTCAGCAATTATCTGGCAATCTTGAAAAATTTTTTCGATATTGTTTTCTTCTAATTTAATTTCAACAGCAGTTATTTCTATATCAGGATTTATTTTTAATAAATTCATTTTAAGCATTTCAACCTTAGATTTCCCGATTTGATCAAAAAAATAAAATTGCCTGTTTAAATTTTTTTCTTCAACAATATCAAAATCGCATATAACTAATTTTGTTATTCCGCTTCTAACAAGATTGAATGCGCAGTTTGAACCCAATCCGCCAGCTCCTGCTATTCCAACTTTAAATTTTTTTAGTTTTATAATATCTTGTTCAGAATAATAATTTTTTAAAGATTTTTCGAAAAAATTCATACTATATTATCCCAGTTCTTCAAATTTCCAGTTTTGACCATCAAGATCTTTTTTATTGTCAAAATCTTTTAATATGTTTTCATCATCAACTTCTATATATTTTATTGATTCTTTCTTGCTGTTTATTATTTCTTTAGATATACTGTTGTCCGATGCATTTAACATTATATCAAAAATACTTTTATTTATTATTACCGGATGGCCTGCTTGATAATTATAGGATGGAATTATTATTTTATTCTCTTCCAATGAGTTTAATAATTTTAAATAAGTATCAAGTTTTATAAATGGCGTATCGCATAATAAAATTAAAATATATTCAAATTTAATATTATTATTTTTTATATATTTTAATCCGCATTTCAAGGAAGAAAATTGTCCATGTCTGTAATTTTCATTAGTAACAAACTTTATTTTTTTTAAAAAATTCAGGTGTTTTACTACAGTTTCACTTTTATGACCGGCTACGAAAATGATATGTTCAAATAAAAGATTAATTAAATTGCCATAAATATATTCTGTCAAATATTTTCCTTTAAATTTTATCAATGGTTTTGGATACCCGTTCATTCTTTCGGATAATCCTGCACCTAAAATTACTGCAACAATATTTTCAGTATTGAAATTCTGAATCAATTTTTTATCCCCTGTAATTTTTGGTATTATATTATAATTTCTTCCCACACTTTCAAAATATTTTCTGATGAAAATGAAATATCAAATTTTTTAATTTCCTCTTTTCCTGATAATACGATGTTTTTCGCTGCATGTTGGTTATTTATAATATACATTATTTTTTCAGCCAGTTCTATAACATTGTTTTTTTTTACAAGAATTCCTGTTTTATTATTTTCAATAAGTTCAGCAAGTCCTTCAATTTCAAATGCTATTACTGGTTTTTCTGCTATCCAGCTTTCTAAAACTACTCTGCCGAAAGCTTCACGTTCAGAAGGGATAACTATAACATCGAGGTTATCATTAATATATTCAACAATACTTTCAACATAACCCGTGAACTCAAAATATTTTTCAAGATTATATTCGGCAATATTTTTTTTTATGTCTCCGAGTACGCTTATTCCAAAGTTATCATTTCCGATAAATTTAAAATTAATGTTTTTGAAATTATATTTATTAATTATCAAATCAGCTGCATTTATAAGATATTTATGTCCTTTTTCAGATGTAAACCGTCCTATCAATCCAACGTTATATTTTTTTTG